>JAOZMR010000014.1 GCA_029934215.1 Pontiellaceae bacterium
TTATGTTTACGGTTTCATTTTTCCCGACATACTGGACTTATCCTGTCGCGACGTATGTTTCGTTGTTTGAGGTATGCTATTGTTTCTTCCGATGTCGCTTCGGCTACGGGTAGGTAAAATAGCGTTCCGATGCTGTTGCGTATGACTTTTGGGTTGTTTAGATCGGTTGCCGCATCTGCTATGATTACTGCATCCACGCCTGCTCCATCGGCGGTTCGTAGTAGTGCGCCTATGTTTCCTGGTTTTTCTATGCCTTCTGCTACGAGGATTAGGGGCTGGTCGGGTAGTTCTAGTTCGCTGAGTTTTTTCCTACGAGGGGACCTACGGCGATTATGCCGTCCGAGTTTTTTCGGTACGTTATTTTTTGGAATACGTGTTCCAAGCATTGGATGTGTGATGCGGTCTCTGTGTTTCGGGGTTTCCAACCTTTGGAAATTGCGTCGCATTGCCAGATTTCTGTGGGTTTCCATCCATTTTCTATGGCCCGGATGATTTCGCGTGCGCCTTCGATGATGGTTAAGCCGGTTTCTTGGCGGGCGGTTGCTTTGCGTTGTAGTTTTACGATGCGTTTCACTCGTTCGTTCTGTAAACTGGTTATGGTTTCCATGTTTATGGTTCCTTTCGTTGTTCGTAGGAAATGGTTCCGTCTTCGGATATTTCCAACCCTTGGAAGATTTCGAGCTCGCGGTTGCAGACCTCTGAGAAGTTGTTCAGTAGTCGCGCGCGTACGGCTTCCATCGGCTGGGTGGTTCTTGTAATGGTTTGCATCGATGCGACGGGCTGCCCAACGAGCCCGCAGGGTACGATGGTTTGAAATCCGTGAAGGTCTAGGTTGACGTTGAAGCTCATTCCATGAAAGGCGACCCATCTTTTGAGGCGAAAGCCTATGGCCGCGACTTTTCCTTGTTTCGTCCAGGCGCCGCTTTTTCCTTCGATACGGAATCCGTCGATTTCGAAGTCCGCAAGTGTCCGTATGGCGATTTCTTCGAGGTTCCATAGGTGGTTATGCGAGTTCGCGTCTTTTCCGTTTAGGCGAATGATCGGGTAGAGTACCCATTGCCCTGGCGCATGATAGGTGACGTCTCCTCCGCGTTCCGCATGAAAAACCTCGATGCCGAGTTTTTTGTATTCTTCTCGTGTTTTGAGTAGGTAGTTGTCGCGCCCGCGATTGCCGAGTGTGATGGTCGGTGTGTGTTCAAGAATTAGTACGGTATCGGGGATTTCATCGTTCTGGCGAGCTTTTAGCAGGTGGCGTTGGAGGTCGAGCCCTTGCTGGTATGGAATCGGGTTGGGAAATTGTATTGCGTATGCTTTCAAGGGGTTCTCCGTTTTTTTGTTTCTGGTTTTTCCAGGTATTGGAACATTTTCGATCCGGTTTTCCAAGGTTTGGAAAACAATAACGACTAACCTAGGCTCCAATCCGCTTGCGGGCGGGCGGGTTTCCCGCTACCGTTCGAAGCTACTTATGAAAATTCTCACTAAATATCTTCTGAAAAGCCTGCTTTTTCCGCTGTTTTACTGCGTTCTCGGTTTTTTCCTACTTTTTATTATCAATGACCTGTTCGATAATTTTAATGATTTCCTCGATAGTGGCATGCGTCCTTTGGAGATGGTGTATTATTATAGCGTTCTTCTTCCGCCTGTTACAATTTACATTCTTCCTGTGTGTTTGCTTCTTTCGATGTTGTATAGCTTGTCGCAGCTTACTCGGAGTAGCGAGATAACCGCGATGCGGGCGGGCGGGATTAGCATTTATCGGATTGTGCTGCCGTTTGTTTGTGTCGGTTTGGTTGCTACGCTTTTCGTGGGGTTTGTCAATGAGGTTGTGGCTCCAAACGCCGCCTATCGCGCAGAGCAGTTTTTGGATTTTCAGAGGCATGGGCGTACTGAGGATATCTATTATGCGAATAATATTGCTTTGAAAAGCGGCAATCATGTTTGGATGATTCAGAGGTTTGATACGCGTGACCATTCGATGGAGGGTGTGGAGCTTCTTCGGCAGCGTGATGATGGTTCTGATTTAGTGAAGATTCAGGCTGAGGAGGGGCGGTGGCTCGATGGGCGGTGGTGGTTCTTGAATATGACGATGCAGCATTATGATGTGCGGGGGGATCTCGCGGGCGCACCGGAGTTGTTTTTTCAAGAGGAGATGCGGGATCTTCCTGAAACGCCTCAAACGTTTATGAGCGAGATTAAGGATCCGCAGTATTTGTCGTCTCGTGAGATGCTTGGGTATTTGAGGTCTAAGAAGGCAATATCGGATGGCGCTCGCGCTCGGTTGAAGGTGGATTTTCATAGCCGCATCGCCGCGCCGCTTATTTGCCTGATCGTGACGTTGATAGGCATCCCTATTGGCGCGCACACGGGTCGACAAGGCGCGTTCGCCGGGGTGATGTTGGCTATTGCTCTCTTTTTTGTGTTTTATGTGTTTCAGTTGGTTTGTCAAGGGGTTGGGAAGGAGGGCTGGATCTCCGCTTGGCTCGGCGGTTGGCTTCCGGTTATTCTTTTCGGTGTTGTCAGCCCGTTCATGATTTATCGGATGCGTTAAGAGTTGCGAGGGGATGGATATGGAGACGTTTTCAAATTTAGATGTGCCGCAAAAGAAGAAGCATTCATCGTCTAGCCACCCTGTGCTGGTGGTTCAAGACCTTTCTGTCCATTTTGGTTCTCTCGCAGATCCTGTTCGAGCGGTGAATGGGGTGAGTTTCAAAATTTTTGATGGGGAGATTGTTGCTCTCGTCGGTGAGAGTGGTAGCGGAAAAAGTGTTAGTGCGCTTGCGCTGGCCCGACTTGTCCCTGAACCCGCTGGGCGTATTGTTGGTGGTTCTGTGTGTTTCCAAGGGTTGGATGTTTTTGGTTTGGGGACGTCCGAACTTCGGAAACTACGCGGTGAGCGCATCGCTTATATTTTCCAGGAGCCCGCGACCTCGCTCAATCCTGTTTTCTCTGTCGGATGGCAAATTGGCGAGGCGATTCGTTTGCATCGTAGGGGTGTAAAGGTGAAGGCTGAGGTTGAAAAGTTACTCGCCGATGTTGGGCTACCCGACCCAAAACGAACGGCTAAAGCCTATCCTCACGAACTCTCGGGCGGAATGCAACAGCGCGCAATGATTGCAATGGCGCTTGCCTGCGATCCAGTTTTGTTGGTCGCCGATGAACCGACTACCGCGCTCGATGTTACCGTTCAAAAACAGATTCTCGAACTCCTCGTTGAGCTACGTGAAAAAAGAGGGCTATCTATTTTGCTCATTACGCACAATCTCGGGATTGTTGCTGAGGTGGCTGATTGTGTTTATGTGATGACTGATGGGGAGGTGGTTGAGTCAGGGGAAACAAAAACCGTCTTGCGCTCTCCGAAGCATGATTATACGAGGAAGTTGCTAAGAGCCGTGCCGCGTTTAAGGCCGTAACCGGTTCCAATGTTTGGATGTTTATGTCGGAAAAATGGTTGCTGATTTTCATCGCTTTATGAGTGTTGGGTCTGTAGCTTTGCTTGCGAATTTTGAGTAAAGTTGGTTTATGTTATGGCAAAGAAAAGCAAGAAAAGTAAAAAAAGGACCCTCAAAAAGCCACCTGTAGTCCGTCTAAAGGGCGCTGCTGGTTGGATCGCGGAACAAAAGGTTGCGTTTTCCGAGGGGAAGGGTCACCGTGCGAGTGTTTTGGGCGGGCGTCTTTTTGAGGACGATTCGTTGAGCGAGCCGGTTCGGCAGCGTTTTTTTGCGGCTGGGCATGAGGCACATTTAAGGACTTTGGTGGCGAATGATGAGATAGATCAGTCCCAGTCCCGGGCAAAGAAGTTGCTCGCTGATTATGAGTGGGTCGGCGAGTTTTTTGCGCTGAGTTTTCAACTCCGCTTCGGTATTGTGGAGGTTGAGGATGAGCGAGGCTGGCTCGATCGTTTGCGGGCGGAGTTGGTTGATGTGTCCGATCTTTGCGGGGTTGAGGCACTAGATCTTGGGAAACATGCACAGAGCATTTTAGATGCGTGGAGTCTCGTGGAGAGTGGGGATGATGCGGCGGCTCTGGTGCTTTTAAAGCGGGTGGGCCGGCGTTCGCCTTTGGTGGATTGGCGCTTGTTTGTTCAGGTGCTGATTGCGGTTGGTCAAAGGAATTTGACTGAGGCGAGATCGGTGATAAAGCGTATGCTGAGTGGTTGCCCAGCAAGGACCACCGCAGAGGCGTTCGTGGTTGCTTACGAACAGAATGATGGCACGTATACTCGGCGCATTCGGAAGCTGATTAATAGCGCTGAGGATAATGAGATTGCTTTGCCAACGATAGAGCCTTTGATTCGGTGTGTTTTAGCAGATGGACGACCGGCGCTTGCTTTGGCTTTGATGACCTCGGCGATTGGTTCTCTTTCGTTTAGTCCTAAACTGAAGTTTTATATCGAGGCGGTAGACCGGATGCGCTCGGATGGGTTTTCGAATCGTCATATTGATATCCGAATGGTTACGTCGGAGCGTTTTCACAGTGCTTTGTTCGACGAAAATGGGCTAAAGGCTATTCGGGACGATGTGTGGAGTGAGAAGGAGATGGTTCGGCTGTGGATTTATTTTTTCCAGCAGGTCAAAGATCGGTGGGATGAATTGTTGCAATCTTCGACGTCCTGGCAAATCGATATGGAAGAGGAAGACTTCTTGCATCCTTTCATTAAAGATTGTCGTTGGATCACTAAAAAACTGCCGGCGTTTCATGAGGGGTATAAATTTTGGATCTGGTTGGAGACGACACTTAAACAGGAGTCTCTGCGTGGAATACAGGCGTACATAAAGGCGTTCCCTACGGATGTGGATGTGTTGACGTTGGCGGTGACTCTCTTCGGTAAAGCGGGTGAATTCAAAAAAGCGGAGACATGTTTGTCTTCGTTGACACAGGTTGGCGAGTCGGCGGATGTGTTGAACACATTGCGGCAGTGGATTATTTTTAAACGAGTGGAAAATGCGTTTGAAAAGGATGATATTACTAAGGTCGAGAAATGGGGAGCGGCGTATTCTGGCCAGCAGTTTACAGAACGTATTCTGGTTACTTTTATGCGTTGGAGGCTCGCGACTACATCGAATAAACGTAAGCTTGGTATCGAGCTGACGGAGCTTAAGTCGCCTTGGTTGGTGCTTTTTTATGCAACGGATCATGATGTTAAGCTTCCCAAACTTCCGGCTGGGATTAAACGATCGTTTACTGATGATCCATCGGCTGTGTTACGTGGTTTTCTTCACTTGTTTGAGCGCGAGCAGGCGCTTGTTGTGAAGCGTATGACTTCTGCTTTATTGAATCCGTTGATTAAGGCGCTGAATCATCCCGAGACTTCGCTTGATTTATTTCTTCCTGTGTTGTCAGCGCTTTTATTTCGCATGAAAAACAAGACTAAAATCGTCTCCTCAATGGAAAACGAGAATTTCTTATGTCAGCAGTTGCTTGCGGGGGGTGCGAACGACCAAGCGCTTGCGTTGGCGTTGCGGGTATTGATCATCTTTATCTGGTTGGATGATGATTTGCGGGAGGATAAGGTTGAGCGTACCATGCGCGTGGCTTGGTCGCTTTCTACATCCAACGAAGTTCGGGCTCTCATTTCTCGCGTAACCTCACAACTGAAAATCTTACCTAAAACGACGCTAAAAAAGCCTGCAACAAAAAAGATGATTCACGCAGAACTAAAAATGCAATTGAAATTTAAAACTTTCCAGATACTGATTGATCGCTACGAGCAGTCATTCTATGACGGACCGTTCAACAAGAAGTTTGAGTCGAGAAGTTACATCGAAAGAATCATCGAGGAATTAGAGGAAATGGACAGATTCGAAGAAGAGGAAGGTTAGGAAGGAGCATGAGCAATGGGTAATCCCTATTTGATTTTAGGTATTCGTGAGAATGTGTCGGACGAAGAGGTTTCCGAGGCGTATCATCGTGGATTGAGGCAGTTTCCGCCGGAGGATCACCCTGCGGAGTTTTCGGTGATCAGTGAAGCCTATGAAGCGATTCGCAACGAGACGGCCCGAACGGATTTGCATCTCTTTGGGCCCGTTTTAGAACCTGTAGACCTTTTAGAGTTGGTCGGTAATGAGCCGCCTGAGGTGCCGGATCGTTCGCGCAAGATTTGGCAAAAAACTGCCTCAGAGCATTGGTTGATTGGGAGGGTTTCATGAGCGCAGAGATGCCAGAATGGAAACAAGAGAGATTGGCGAATTTCCGCCAGTGGTTGGAGGCGTTGCCGGAGGATGAACCGGAGTCTCTGGATGATGTTTCTGTGGATTTATATACGCTGGCAGAGGAATTGACTGCGTTAAAGCAAGAGATGCGAACGCTCGGGCGTACGACATCGCAGTGGGTCGCTTCGAGCGAGACGGCGTCGAAGGCGCTGAAGGATGAGCTGCCGCGACTCCTTAAAACACAGGTCCATTCTGCGAACGCTGTGGGTCGTGAGATGCTGATGCAGGCGCGGCGAGAGGCAATTCGACCTTTCTTGATCGAGCTGGGTGATTTGTCTATTTCGTTCAACGAATTGGTTGCCCGGCGGTCGAAAATTAAATGGCCATTTTACGTTAGAAAAAAAGTGCAGGAGCGCTTGCAAAAGGAGCAAGCAAAGCCGTTGCATGTGTTGTCGACGCGCTTAAAAGCACTGCTGAATCGGCATGCCTTAACCCCAATGGCGCTGGTTGGCGAGCCGTTCGATGCCGCACAAATGAACGCCACTGGCATGGAGCGTACGGGCACGGTTGCTCCTGGATGCATCAGTTCGGTGGTGCGTCAGGGTTTTACTTGTGGAGAGGATGTTTTACGTTTTGCTGAAGTTATTATTGAGGAGACTAAAGAATGATTATTGGAATTGATTTAGGAACAACCAACAGTGAGGTCGCTGTTTTTAAGGACGGAAACGTCTCAATTGTAAAAGAGGACGGAAGCGAAATTATGCCGTCCTTTGTGGGGCTGAATTTTGAGAACAAACTGGTTGTAGGTCGCGAAGCTCGCAACCAATATGCGGTTCGTCCGGAGCAAACCATCCGCTCAATTAAGCGGAAAATGGGATCGGCAGAGGTTGTTCGTTTGGGGGATCAGGACTATCGTCCGCCTGAGATTTCGGCGATGATTCTTCGCGAGCTCAAGAAACGTGCGGAAAGGGAATTGGGTGTGACCGTGTCTAAGGCGGTCATTACTGTGCCGGCTTATTTTAACGATGCCCAGCGACAAGCGACACGCGAAGCGGGAGATCTTGCGGGGCTGGAGGTGATGCGAATCATTAATGAACCGACCGCCGCTGGACTTGCCTTCGAAGCGGAAGGTGTTGAGGGCGCAAAGAAGGTGATGGTTTTCGACCTCGGCGGCGGAACATTCGATGTCTCGCTTCTGAAAATGTCGGGCGACATTGTCGAAGTGCTCGCTTCGCATGGAGATAACCATTTGGGCGGCGATGATATCGATGAGATGTTATTCGAACATTTGCTCCATATATTTTACAAAGAGCATCCTGAAGAATCCGCGATGGCCCATGTTTCGATCAATCGAATGCGCTTGGCCTGCGAAAAATTGAAAATAGATCTGTCCTCTATGGCGTCCGCCACTCTTGCAGAGACTGGTCTTGTGCTGGAAAACGGGGAGACCGCTGACTTTAGTCATGAGATAAGCCGAGCCGATTTTGAGGAGCTCTGTGGCGAGCTTCTTCGTAAAACGCTGGGTTCTGTCGCTCACGTTATGGCACAGGCCGGCGTGAGGCCACAAGAGATCGATGATGTTGTGTTGGTCGGTGGTTCCACTCGTATTCCTATGGTGGTCGATATCCTTGAGGCGGAACTCGGTATTCGTCCTCGCTATGATGTCCATCCAGACCTTGCCGTTGCCTATGGCGCGGGGGTGATGGCTGCTCGACTTTCCGGTGAGCGAAGCCACAGAATTCTTGTGGATGTCACACCGTATACCTTTGGAACCCGTGCTCAAGGGGACTTGGATGGTGTGTTTAGTAACGAATGCTTTTTTCCTATCATCAAATCGGGCACCCCGTTGCCAGCTCGACGCGGGCAGGTGTTTTACACCAGTCATCCCGGACAGAGGCAGGTGCAGGTGGAGATCTACCAGGGCGATTCCACAAATGCGATGGATAATGTTCACGTGGGCGAGTTCATGGTGGAAGATCTGGATGAATCCGCGCGCGGGTCTACTCCTGTTCTTCTGAATATGTGCTTAGACCTCGATGGTATTCTAACCGTGACTGCTATCGAACAACATACTGGGTTGAGCAAATCTGTTGTGCTCGATGATGTTCTGAGCGCCATGAGCGAAGATGAAATGGCGAACTCTCGTGACAAAATACGACAACTGTTTGGCGATGATGATGATGAGGAGGAGGAAGGCAAGGACCTTGAGAAGACCTCTCCAACGCCAGAACAAGATGATTCTGGTCTGAATAAAATCATGGCCCGGGCGCAACAGCTTCGAGGCAATCTTGATGATGAGGATCAAAAAGATCTCGACGAAGCCATTTCCGATGCGCAAAAAGCGATGCAGTCCGATGACAAAGAGGCTCTCAGCACTGCGTGTGAAACCATTGAGGACATTCTGTTCTTTGTTGAGGGATCGTAGGGATGAAGAACCGTAGATGCCCTGCCTGCAGAAGACGATTTTCCGCGAATAGTGAATTCGCGGAGTGTAGTCGGTGCGGTGCAGATCTTTCTCTACTTATCACGTTGCGAAAGCATGCAGACCGCTTGGTGTCTGCTGCTCTCGCGGCTCCATTCATAGAGACAGACGAACGCATAAGGCGCCTTAAAAAGGCGCAGGCCATTTGTCATACTCCAGAAATACAACAATTAATCGACTCAATGTGTGTTGAAAAAGCACTCATGGCGTAGATTAAGAAAAAGGAGAACAGCCGTGTGTGAGATGAATCCGAATCCGTCTGTTTATGCCATTTTGCCTGCTCGATCTGGATCGAAAGGTGTACAGAAAAAAAACCTGCGTTTATTGAGAGGTATTCCTCTGGTTGCGCATAGCGTGTTAGCGGCTCGTGATGCGTGTTGCGTTTCTCGAATTTTGCTGAGCACGAATTGTCCAGAGATTGCCGACGCTGGAAAACGGTTCGGTGCAGAGGTCCCGTTTTTGCGTCCAAACTCGCTGGCTGAAGATGATTCCATTATCGCTGAGGCGGTTCGCCATTTGCTCGATAGACTGGGACGCACGGAGGTTCTTCCTGATTATATTCTTCTTTTGCAACCGACGTCTCCGTTTCGGACGGCTGCGGATATTGATGCCGCTTTTGCGTTGATGTGCGAGAAAGATGCGGATGCGATTGTTAGTGTATCTGAGGCAGCAAGCCATCCGCTACTTTGCCGGTCTATAGATGCGGGTGGCGTTTTGACCCCTTTCATTGAGAGTCCTTTGAATAATGCTCGGCGACAGGATCTGCCGCCAGCTTATGCGCTTAATGGCGCGTTGTACCTCCTCAAAACACAACTATTTTTAGAAGAAGGCCGCTTTTCTCCTTCTGGAGCGATTGCGTATGTGATGCCCGCAGAGCGCTCCCTGGATATTGATCTTCCAGAAGATTTCGAACGGGCGGAGTCTCTGATGCAACGGAAATTGAAAGGATGTTCGGCACAATGTTGAGCCGCTTAACTATCCGAAATCTTGCACTCGTCGATTCCTTATCGATCGAGTTCCGTAATGGCTTAAATGTCATCACGGGTGAAACTGGCGCTGGGAAATCTTTGCTGATTGGCGCACTACGTCTACTTCTCGGCGAACGAGCCGATAAGAGTCTGATCCGGACGGGCGAAAGTTCGTGCGGTATCGAAGCGATTTTTGATCTCGCCGATCCGTCCGATGTCAATGCAATGCTTGAGAACGCGGCTCTTCCGCCGTGCGAGGATGGATTGCTCATCATTCGCCGCACGATCACTGGAAGCGGCTCAAAAAATATTGTGAACGATTCCCAGGTGACGCTGGCCGTTCTGAAGTCGCTTGGCGATTGTCTTGTGGATATGCACGGTCCATACGATCATCAATCGCTTCTCAAAACCGATGCGCAGATGGATATTCTCGATGCGTTTGGAGCTGTGGAACGAGCCGCATATCGTTCTGCATATAAAAAGTTCCAAGGGTTGGAAAAACAGTTGAAGGCGCTCGCCAATCTGGATAATTCAGGGCTTCAGGAGCAGATCGATCTGCTCAGTTGGCGGATTAAAGAGATCGAGGACGCTGAAATTTCGGAGGATGATGAAGAGGAGGTTTTGAAGGAGCATGAGCAGATTGCAAATGCACAGAACATCCTCGAACTGGCGCACACAGCGGTCGGTGGCTTGAGCGAAGGAGATTTTTCGGCCTTTGATTCCCTCTCGTCCGCTCGGCAGGCTTGCGCACAACTCGCCAAATATATTCCCGAAGCGGACTCCTGGGGCGAGGAGCTGGAAAATGCAGTGCGTACCGCTCAAGAGATCTCATCTGAAATCCAAAATACGGTCAGCGATATTTCCGTTGGACCCGAACGATTGCTTTTCCTCGACGAGCGCGTCGCGCTATACCGAAGCCTGAAACGTAAATACGCACCGTCCGTTCCAGAGATTCTCGAGAAGCTTGCCGAGTGGAAGACTCGTTTAAACGATCTGCAAAGCCGCGACGAACAGTGCGCAACGATCGAAAAGGAGCGAACCAGAGCTCTGAAGAATACCAAAAAGGAAGGTGCGGCTTTACGCAAAAAACGTAAAAAAGCTGCATGCGAATTGGCGGATGTCATCACCTCTGAGTTGCGCGATCTCGGTTTTGAGCATGGTCTTTTTGATGTGCAGATGCTTGAGTGCGAGCCAACGGCATTCGGTATGGACGAGATCGAATTCGGCTTTGCCCCAAATGCGGGAGAAGCGATGCGCCCACTTCGGTCGATTGCATCGAGCGGAGAAATCTCGCGCGTTATGCTTGCTGTAAAAGCCGTTCTAGCACGCCACGACCGCATTCCGCTGCTTGTGTTTGACGAAATTGATGCCAATGTCGGCGGCGAAATTGCCAACGATGTTGGAGCTAAGCTCGCGCAAGTTGGGAGAACTCATCAGCTAATTACAATCACCCATCTTCCGCAAGTTGCTGTACATGGATCGATCCATTTTGCCGTCCGCAAAGAAGTTTCCGAAGGTCGGACATTCACGCGAATCACTTCGTTAGAAGGCGAGGTGCGCACCGAAGAATTGGCTCGAATGCTCGGCGGAAAAGACCTCACAAACGTTACCCTTCTGCACGCACGCGAAATGCTAAAAAACGCCTCTCCAAACCCTGAACCGTAGTCTTCTCGCGCAATCAATACGATTGCGGACTGGTTTATGGTTGCCGGACGGTGTTTAAGAATGGTAACTCTATGCGGTGGTATTGAACTGATGTATTTAATTTTTTGGAGTCTTTTTTGCTCCCGAGGCAGGTTTTTTTATGGAGAATATTGCGCAAGACGGATTGATGGATGCCGCTGGCATGGAGCGGATGCGCCGGATTTTAGGCCATCGCTTGTTGAATATTGCATCCGGAATTAAAGCCGCGACTGGGTATCTTTCGGATCAGTTGGACGATCGTATGGTTTCTCGAGAGCGTGAATACTTTCCGCTCATTCAACAACAGTGCGATGAGGTTTGCTTCGTGGTTGATCGAATGAATCGGTTGTTCGGTGCTGTGGAGCTTCCAGAACGGATTCCCTTGATGCAAGCTCTGGACGCTGCGCTAACCTCCCTCCGAGCTTCTGTGCCAGATGCGGATGTCTTCTATGAGTTTCCCTCCGAAGAATGTCCGCTGTTTGTTTGCCCGCTAACGATTAAAGTCGCAATAGAGGAAGCCGTCCGTAACGCTCGTCAGGTATCGATGGCTTCTGTGGGTTTGGTTGTGGAGCTCCACGGCGAAGAGTGTACGCTGCGGGTTATCGATCAGGGAGATGGATTTTGCGAAGAGAGTGCTCGCCACGCATTCGACATATTTTTCACAACGCGTGCTAAATCGATGGGCCTCGGACTGTCGATTGCTAAAAAACGTGTCGAAGAACAAGGCGGACGGGTGGCGCTCGGTAAAAATGATGACGGAAATTATGTTGAGTTCACCTTGCCGTTGCGCGAGAACTCTTGCGAATAGAATGTGTAGAGAGGCGGAGATGAAATATGGCAAAAAAAAACGTTTTTAAAGGAATGAAGATATTGCTCGTCGAAGATGACGAGCTGTTGCGGCGCAGTCTATTTGATAGCTTGCGCGATAAAGGATGCGAGGTGCTTGCTGCCGATAGCTTGGTGGATGCTCGATCTCTCCTGAAGAACGGCTCTTTCGATGTGATGATCTCCGACATGCGTCTTCCGGACGGTGATGGCCTTTCGCTCCTCAAGGAGCAGCAGGAGGCTACGCCGGATATGGAGGTGGTGATGATGACCGCTTACGCCAACGTCGATACGGCGGTTAAGGCGCTCAAATACGGTGCTTTTGATTATCTATCCAAACCAGTCAAAGACGATCTGCTCTATAAAGTGCTCCGAAATATCAACGAGAAAGTAACGCTGAGTCGCCGCGTTGAGTCACTGGCAGATTATTCGATGCGGGAGTTCGACGGGTTTGTTCAGTTCGATCAGATGATCGGAACAGCGGCCATGTCCGATATCTTTAATGTGGCAGAACGTGTCGCGAAATCTGAGGCGACGGTTTTGGTGCAAGGCGAGAGCGGTTCAGGAAAAGGAATGCTAAGCAAAGCGATTCACCGCGTGAGTCCTCGCGCAAAAAAACCTTTTGTCGAAATCAATTGCTCCGCGATTCCAGAGCATTTGCTTGAGAGCGAGCTATTTGGTTACGAGAAAGGCGCCTTTACGGACGCCAAAGGCAACAAGCAAGGGTTGTTCGAAGTGGCCGAAGGTGGAACCGTTTTTCTTGATGAGATTGGCGATATGCCGATGGCTCTCCAGGCGAAGATTCTCAAGGTGCTAGAGGACAAAAGCTTTCGTCGGTTGGGAGCGGTTCGCTCAACGGATGTGGATGTCCGGGTGATTGCTGCCACGAATCGTGATTTGAAACAACTGGTCAAAGACGGGACATTCCGCGAAGACCTCTACTACCGATTATCGGTTGTTCCAATTGCTGTGCCGCCTTTATGCGAACACCGCGAGAGCATTGAACCGCTCGCAAACTACTTTCTAAAGCTCTATTCAAAACAGATGGGGCGCGACGTACCCGATTTCGAACCCGAGGCTCTCCAATCGCTTTTGGTCTACTCCTGGCCTGGAAACATTCGCGAGCTACGCAATGTAATCGAGCGCAGTCTCATTTTGTGTTCGGATGCATTTGTGAATGCAGGGGTGATGGGAATTCCGCTCGCGAATGCAGACGATACGAAAGAAAGTGTATCGGAATCGGGGACCGAAGTGACCGAAGGAGAGCTTCTCCCGTTAGCGGAAATCGAGAAAATTCATATTCAGCGAGTGCTTGATAAAGTCGAAGGAAATCGGAGCAAAGCCGCAGAAGTTCTACAGATTCATCGAACAACGCTTTATAAAAAAATTGAGGTTTACGGTCTTGATGATTGACCTTTTTTCGTGAGCCATACGTACTGGAACCGAAATGAGAAAAAGAGTACAAATATGACACGTAACGAACAAAACATGGTGAAAACAACCTCTAAAACTTCAATCGTAGTCCCGTTTCTCAACGAAGAGGAAAACCTGCCAGTGTTGTATGAGCGGCTGAAGGTTGTTTTTGACAATGCCTCCGAATATGCGGAATTTCTATTCATCGACGACGGATCAACCGACACAAGTTTCCAAGGGTTGGAAAAACTCCGCGCCACCGATCCACGCATTCGTATTTTGCAATTTTCCCGCAACTTCGGTCATCAGGCCGCTATCACCGCCGGACTCGATCATGCGACGGGCGATGCTGTGATCATTATGGATGCTGACCTGCAAGATCCGCCGGAAGTGCTTCCCGATCTGCTCGCAAAATGGCGCGAAGGCTTCGAAGTCGTCTATGCCGTCCGTCGAAAGCGCGACGGAGAGGGCGCGATTAAGAAATTTTTGGCGGCAAGCTTCTATCGAGTTTTTCGCGCGATGTGCAGTGTCGATGTTCCCGTTGATGCAGGCGACTTCCGTTTGTTGGATCGCAAGGTTGTTGAGGCACTCAACGGACTTCGAGAAACCCATCGCTACATGCGCGCCATGACCTCCTGGGTCGGTTTCAAACAGTGTGCCGTCGAATACGATCGCGCCGAACGATTTGCTGGAGAAACAAAATACCCAATCTGGAAATCTGCAAAACTGGCGTGGGACGGACTCACTTCGTTCTCTGCCAAACCGTTGCAATGGATGATGAACGCAGGGTTGGTGGTTGCACTCATTGCCGCCGTGATGGCGTTCCGAATTGTCTGGTTGAAACTTTCAGGCGCAGATCATTTGGTGACGGGCTGGGCATCGCAAAGCGTGTTGATTCTATTCCTCGGTGGCGTACAACTCGCTGGCATCGGTTTGTTGGGGCAATACATCAGTCGTATTTTCGACGAGTCGAAAAACCGTCCGCTCTACCTCTTACGTTCGAGTAAAGAGGGTTTTTCTTCATGAGGATTTTGGCGGCGACGACCACGTTTAAGCCTGATTTGCGCGAGGCGATCAGTAAAAACATTGTAGCCCTCTATAATGAGGTTTCCTCAGAGGCAGAGGTGACTCTTCTCGCTCCGGGAGTCCGACCCGCAGATTCGGTGCGTACCAATTTTGTGTTTGAAAGTTTTTCCGCTGTAAATCCGTATGGTTCCGGACGAGCCTTGTTTTCCAACCTTCGGAAACTTTCTGCGCATTTGAAAAAAACGGATTTGTCGGAGTTCGATCTGCTCCATCTTCACGTCGGGTTTTGCGTCGAACTCGTTCTGTTGTCCCGCGCCGTACGCCGATTGTCGATTCCTGTAATCGTGACGGTTTGGCAACCGTATCTGGAGCTTTCGGATGTTTGCTCCATCTTCAAGCAGGGTCGATGGAGCCTGATTAAAGGAGCGCTGTCGCACGTCTTTTTCAACTCCTTTTTGTTCCACCCGTTTTATCGAATCGCGTCGAAGGTCTATTCAAAAATCATCGTGTCTAGCGAATGTCAGAAAACGCAGGTTTTGAAATTCGCGCCTTCGAATCGTGTTGAACACGTTGCGAATGGAGTCGCGGCTTCTGACAATGCGATCGACGAAACAGATACTCCCGGCGCACCTCGGCTTCTTTATCTGGGACACTATACTCCAGCAAAAGGAGTGGATTGCATTTTGGAGGCGTTGTCTGTTTTGAAAGAAAAAACACCGTTCCAAATGACGTTTGCGCTTTCAGATCGCGGCGATCTGGATCGCTTCCGCGCATTGATTGACCAGCATGGATTGCGCGACTGCGTAACGGTGAAGGGCGGGGTGGATGTTTGCAAAGAGATGAGCCAGCACGACCTTTTTCTAATTCCATATGCGACGTCCGTTGGTGTCAGCTATTACCCGAATGTCGTGTTGGAATGTTTCGCAAGCGGACTGCCGATGATCTCGACGACCATTCCTGTTATGCGGGAGCTGTTGGGGGACGTAGATGAAAAACTATTGGTCCCAATTAACAACTCTTCGGCGTTGGCGGATCAGGCACTTTACTTGTTAGAAAACCAAAGTCGGCTCAGAGAGATCGGGCGCGAGCTTAAAGAAATGCATAAGAAGCATTACGCTCTCCCGTATTGGGCAAAACGAAATATCGAAGAATATGAAAAGCTTCTGAAAGGAGCAATCTAGTGAAAAGTTCAGACGCAGAAATCAAATCAATTTATCAGCGCGAAGATGTTGCAGGCGGGTACGATCAAAAAAGGTTCCTAAATGCAGGCGGACAATATATCAACCAACTGGAACTCAACTTTGTTTCCGATCAGCTATCGAGCCTCCCAAAGGCATCGCGAGTTATGGACATCGCCACGGGAACCGGTCGCTTTGCGCTGACGCTTTCCTCAAAAGGTTTCGCCGTAACGGCGGTGGATGGCTCCCCAGAAATGTTGAAACAGGTTGAAGAAAAAGCGGCTTCGATGGGACAAGAGGTGACGTGCAAAGAAGGAGACGTCAGAAATCTTCCATTTGAATCCGAGCGATTCGATGGGGCTTGCTGCTTTCGCCTTCTCTGGCACTACGACGACTGGCAAGCCATCGTGTCGCACCTCATGGAGTATTGCGATGGACCGTTCGTTTTTGATTTGATGAACCAGCGTAGCCTGCGAAAACTCATTAAGCCGTTCGCGGACAAAGTCGCCTACCAGTCGCTCACATCCGAAAAGGAAGCGGAATCCTTTCTCGATCAAAATGGATATGAAATTCTTCACAAAGAACAGGCGTTTGCCTTCCCATACATTGTTTATTTGAAACTTCCATTTCTGACCGCGCTGCTTGCCCCCATCGACCGCTGGCTGAGCCGAGTGGGATTTGGAACCATGCTCTACTACACGATTCGAAAAAAAGGCTAACTCGATGAAGAAACGATTTTGGGTGATGAGTGGACTCTTGTTTGGGGTCGGAATTTTTTCCAGACTTTGGAAACTGGGGACATCGGCGTTTTCTGCCGACAACATGGAGTTTTACAAACTGGCATTGCGCAATCAGGACATTCTTGAGTTTTGGAAGAACCCTCCGTGGCTAAACCAAATTCCGCTCAACGAAACATTCACCCTATTGCTGATAAAAATGGGGTTGCCCGCCACTCCGTTTGTTGTGCGGCTACCCTTTGCAATAATGGGTGCTTTAGCTCTGTTTTTTGTCTGGCAGTTTGCTCGAAAGCGGGCGGGCAAAACCGCAGGCGCATTCGTTCTTTTGCTTGCGGTGTTCAATCCGTACCAACTTTATTTCTCTCGTACAGCGTATCACTACTCCGGCGCGCTCTGCTGGTCCGCCGCTCTGTTCTGTGTGTTTTGGTCGCTGAAAGAAAAGCTAGAGCAGGGGACAATTCCGAAGCTCCGCTCGATCCTTCTTTGGTTCGCCGTTGCCGCTCTCGCCTGCTATATGCACATGTCGGTTTGGGTTGTCGCTGGGATGCAAGGTTTGCTTCTGGTCGGATTCGGTGCTTGGAATTTGCGCAAAAAACCAGACGAATTGAAGCGGTTTTTCATTCCGCTCACTTCCGGCGCAATCGCGCTTGGGCTGTTGTTGAGTCCATGGATTCGTCGCGCATTACAACGGTTAGATCAGGCCGCCTCTGGAGGAAAACAATTGCTCGGCGCAGATGCGAACTCCGAATTTATTCGACTGTTCCCCTCTTATTTTGTCGGCGAGAGTCGCTGGGCGCTGCTCCTCCTTTCCATTTTCATTCTGCTCTCCATCTATACGTTTTTCCAACCCTCGGAAAAAAGACGGATCTTTCGTTCGCTGTCGTGGATTTGTGTGCTTCATGTCGTTTCTCTGATGCTCTACATTTCCGTAGTGGGCGGTGGCGTGGCGAAAACGACCTACTTCTCTGCAATCTGGCCGATGTTTATTCTTCTCCTCGGAATCGGTTCTGCGTTGGGGATTCAATCCCTCACAGAAAAAAGACAATCGCTACGCTTCGTTCTTTGGCCGCTCGTTGTGGGCGGATACATCGCTTTGACAGCAATGCCTGCGTGGGCGATCATCCATCTCGACGGGAAACCACGACCCTATTGGAAAATCGCCCAATGGATGAACACGCAACTTCCCGCCGGAACGCCCGTGCTTGTCGATCGCTGGTACCATCCGTGGAACGAACTTGTTGTGCATCCAGCCACCAACGTCTTCTACACCTTCACCGTTCCGGACGAACCGATTGAAAATTATCGCAAACTCAACTGGCGACAAACCGCCTCACAGTTTTTTGAGAAATACCCATCAGCGGCGTTTCTCGAAGTCAGCCGTGGAAAATATAAAGAGGAGTTTGGGCTTTGGGAGTTTCCTGAACAGCATTTTTCTCGATGCACAACGATCACCAACGAGTCGGTGAAAACACTTCAGAAATGGAAGGTTTTTCCAACCTCTGGATATTCCAAAACGAAAGCGCTCACCACACGCATTTTCTACAACACCCCCGACGATCTGGTCGCAGCGGCCCGCGCGAAAGGGCGCGACGTGCTTCGGCTCTACGGCGAAGGCTGGGGCTACATCAAACCCGGCTGGCAGCGCGGCGATTTCTCCGACTATCGGACGTTTGGGCGCACCGCATCCATCGAACTCTACAACCTGACCGATGCGCCGCTGAGCGGAACGCTTGAAATCTCCGCCGCCACAGCGAAGAAGCCCAAAGCGGTGTCGGCGGATGGAAAAAGCACAGTTTTTACGCCCGGTCGCATAAAAACATGGAAGGTTCAACGGACTCTTCAGCCGGGCAAAACCACCGTTTCGCTAACCAGTCCCATCGGAGATCCGTTGTTCGTGCGCGACCTTCAGTGGCGACATTAAATCTAGCTCAAACCACGATAGGTAAACAAATCCGTCCGCGCATAGATTTTGCCCGTTGCACTCGATAGCACCGCACAGATTTTATCCTGAATGTTGCGAGTGATTCTTCGCCCGTTTCGACCTTTTTTCACCTGCTTATGCGTTAGACCATCGCTCGACTCAGCCACCAACGCATGATTTTTCAGCCCCTGCTCCTCCATAATCGCGTTGAGGGGTTGTACTCCTAATTCTAAAACTTTTTCTGTCATTGATTTTGTTCCATCACGTTATCCACCGCATCCATAATTGTTTCGACTGTTTTCAAATTGTTTAGTTCCTGCAAAAGAACGCGCCGCCCGCGAAGCCCTTTGAGGTATTGCGCCAAATGCGGACGAAAATGCAGGCACGCCGCTTGTAGCGGATCGTACTTCGCTTTTCGGCGCCGCCCCTCCGCCGTAGAACTCGTCAGCTCGACCAACCGACTCAAGTGCTTCTCCACCACCTCGCGCCGGTTTCCAAGGGTCGGAAGCGACGCAGTCGGGTCTTTTATCTGCTCGAATAACCACGGATTCCCAACCGCGCCTCGGGCAACCATCACACCATCAACCCCAGATATGCGCACCATATCCATCGCATCCTCTGCCGTGAATACGCCTCCGTTTCCAATGACTGGAATTTTTACTGCCTGCTTAATCTCGCCAAGCTTTTCCCAGTCCGCATCGCCCTTATGAAAATTACAAGCGAGCCGCCCGTGGACCGCGATCATATCCGCGCCGGCATCCTCCACGATTTTTGCAATCGTCAGATGGTCGGGGAACGCCGGGCTAAAACCAACCCGCGTTTTCACCGTCACAGGAAGCGACACCGCATTTTTCACAGCACGGACAATCGCACCGATCTCCTCGGGCTCCTTCATCAGCGCGGCACCCGCGCCGCGTCGAACAACTTTTTTCACCGGACAACCACAATTGAGATCGATCCAATCGAAACAACCCAGCTTCTCTATATACTGCGCAGCCTCAACCATCGCCTCAACCGACTTCCCAAAGATATGCCCGGCAATTGGATGATCGAGTTCAGAGACCTTCAAGAACTGAAACGTTTTTTGCGAATCACGACGAATCCCCTCGGCACTCGTCACCTCTGTATAGCAAGCTCCCGCCCCCTGCTCCTTGCAGATCGAGCGAAACGCAGCATCCGTATACCCAGCCATCGGCGCGAGCACAACAGGAAAATCGATTGTTACATCTCCAAAATGGAGCGGTTTAATTTTCATCACGATTCAGAATTCCTTCTTAGACGAGGCGTCTCGACCCCTCTTTTCCCACTAATCTCCAACGTATAAAAAGAGTTATACCACGGATAAAAACGAAAAACAACAGACTCTTTTCCAACCATTGGAAAAAATCCGCAGTAAAACCTCATTGACCCATCCGCAAACTTGAATAGGATAGCCAATCGCTTCTCTTCCAACCCTCGGAAAAAACATGACGACACCCAAGAAATCGACGACAAAAACCCACCCTCACGCGCTCATCCACTTAGACACAAAAAAACTACGAAAAAACGTATTAGATCGATTCAACCGGAACAAAGCGAAGCACGCTTCGTTGAACGCAGAAGTGGAGCAATTCGAGAAAGAGGATCTCCCCGCCTTTCGGAAATGGATACACAACCAATGCAAAGAGCTGCAAGAAGAGAGCAACACCCTTCGGAGCGAACACTCAGCGCTCCGAAAAACGCTGGAACTAACGGACGACCTTTGCGAATTTTACCCCAGACGAACGTCCAAACTTTGCGCCGATGCTGCCGTTCACTACATCGAAACCGAAGGAAATATCCCGGACGGATTTGATCTATTTTTCCGCGAACTCGAACACCGAACCAGCTCCGATCGATTCTCTAACTCTCAAGACGAACCCAACGATGAAGAGGACTTCTCGGAGGATTGCGGTTACCCCAACTTTTAGGGCCACAGGCTAAGGTGGATTTTGTGTTCAA
>JAOZMR010000161.1 GCA_029934215.1 Pontiellaceae bacterium
CATTATTTCGAAATATCGGATATATTTACTTCCGCAAGGCAAATGTATCGGAAACCCTACCCATTCGCTAAAGAGACTGGAAGCCTCTTCTACGTAGACGAGCGCTTCCAGTCTCTCCACTTCGAAGTCGCTCTCTATCCGAGTCAGTCAAAAAGCTTCGCAATCAACCGAACGTTCCCCTGCTCTTTCGCAAGCGTTTTCAGATCGTCAGAAAACCCGCTTCGGCTAAACAAAACCCACTGCATATCGGACGCAAGCGGAAGGTTCTGCTGTTCCGCCGTCTCCTGCAAATCCCTCAAAACAGACAACCCAACCCTTTTCTTAGACCACTTACATTCGCCAAGCAACGAAAAATCACCTCGTGCATTCACGCCGGCCACATCCACCTCATAATGCGCGCCCCACTGTCGCCCTATGCGAACCGCATCACAAGCCAGCGCCATATGAGTTTGAGCATACTCGCGACAGAGCATCTCATACGTCATTTCTATATGACGGTTCAGCAGGGGGCTTAATTTTTTCAGAGCCGCTCTTGGATCCCCAATTTCAAAAAAACTTTCATACGGGTAAATACATCCAAACCAGAGTCGCAAGAATGAATCCCTTATCACATAAACCCCTCGTTTTGATTTAGATGGATTTTTTTCAGAAACCGGAACCTCGCGCTCGATCATTGATAGATCTCGCAATAGGGACAAATAGCGAGTCAGCGAACTGGCGGGCTGAGCCAACTGAGCCGCCATTTCGGAGATGCGGGTCGAGCCAGAAGCAATCGCCTCAAGCAAACTCCAGCAGACATTCGGGACGTCGATCTCGTCCTGTAGCAGGTAGCGAGCCTCCATATGCAAAGGCGCATCCGGATTCAGAACGCCATCGAGTAGCGCCGACTCAAAATCTTTCGCCTCCGAAAATAACTCCAGATACCGAGGGACACCTCCGCAAAGCGCATAACGCTCCACACAGGTCACCTCATCGGGACTCTTCACAAACGCAGGCACATGCCCCAAACTCAGTGGACGCAAAAGGATCTGCCCTGCCGAACGTCCATAAAGCGGCGACGAATTAGCCAGCGTTTCACGATACATCATCGACGTTAACGATCCACAGAGAATTAGTTGCAAATTCCCATCCTTCCAATGCTCGTCCCACCATTTCTGCAAGAAGGAAGAAAACGCCGGCTGCGCTTTGCAAAGATACTGATATTCATCAATAACAAGAACCATTTTTTGATCAGATGGACGCAACCGATCAAAAATTTCAAAAAGATCGTACCACTCCGCGTACTGCACCTGTTCTATGAGCGGCTCATTCAGAACATCCGCCATCATGCGAGCCATCGCCTTTCTCTGCGACAGCTCCGCTGCCCGATCTGCCATATAATACACGCAGAGCTTGTCATTAGCGAACGTCCGCAACAAGCTCGTTTTACCGAGCCGTCTTCTCCCATACAATACAACAAGCCCGCTCTCAGGCTGACGATAAACCCGGTTCAAGGTGGAAAGCTCTCGCTCGCGATTGATAAATTTATTCATACAGCCAGTATTATATTTGAAAATTTAACCAACCGTTGAAGCGGGAGCGGAGAATGGAGTTTTGGAGAGGGGGAGTGTTTCAGTCCTCGTACAAAACGCTGGTGTTCAGGGAACACGAGGCTGGAAGCGCTCGTCTACGTGTTAGGAACGCAGTTTCAACATGATTCCGATTCGCCACAGAGCAGGTCGGAAGACATGCTCCATACGCTGAGCAAGCTTTCCAGCCTGCCCAGCGGCAACGTCCAACTAAATCATTCACCTTCTGCGAACGAGAAGCGCCAAAGCCCCACCAATCCCAACCAAAGCAAATGTCGCTGGCTCGGGGACAACGGTCAAATCCATCTTTTCAAGACCAAACCCGCCAGTCGTTGTCGCACCACTTTTCCCAAGTGCATCAAATCGAATCGTCTCATTCGAACCAACATCCCAGTCTACCATATACTCATTAAAATCAGTCAAGTCCCCATCCACAAGAGTCAAAACTGTTGTGCCCCAACTAATTTTCACAGAATCTCCCGAAGTAAAATCAGTAAACTTAAAGCGAGTCACATTCACATCTTTATCGAAGGAAAAACCCAACCACTCGCCCGTATCAAAATAACTCGACCCTTCGTCAGCCAGATCGGAATTAATCCCGAGGCGACTACCCGTCGAATTTAAATATTCTACAATCTCCCCATTACTTCCATCCACACCAAACATAGCAGTGAGAGTTAAACCTGAAATCTCCGAGACAGGTATCTGAGTTCCTGTGGTCGCCAGTTCATCTAACCCATGCCCTGTATGCCCTACTGCACTATCAAAACTCAACGTGGTCGCATTAGCGCAACCAAACACTCCAGCTAATCCACAAATAACCCATAACTTCACTCGATTTCTACACTTCATTTCCTGCTCCTTCATTTAATAGTTAATTACTCATTTCTCGACTCTACAAAAACTCAACACCCCCTACCCTCATTCCACACATTGGAACGATTCCTCCTTTCTCGCGTAAGCGATCAATTCTCGACCAAACAGCCCCCCCCATACCATCGGCATTCAAAGTAGCCCTTTCTTTTCGCAACAACTGTATATCGAAGATTTTTAATTATTGGAACCGTGAAGTCCCGATAAATATTCATTTATTTTTCACACACATCAGAAAATTTTTGTATAACCCCCATTTTTAGGGAGTCAAGCCAAGGTGAACGTTGTGTTCAAAACCCATTACAAATGGAGGATAAAAATAAAATAAGAATCGGTGCGGGGAATCGGTGCAGAAGAATTTTCACAACCGCTACGCTATGGAAGTCAGAGGAACAGCCGAGGGGGAGAGATTTTAGGCATTCCCGTCAATCCCGCGAAACGCGACATTTAAGGCGGTCCGCTCTTTTTTCGACAACCTCATATCACAGATTCTTCATTATTTGAGATGCGAAGTCCCGAAAATCATCCAGGTTCTTTGTCGCAATGCTGTACACGATCGCCCAATCAAGATCCTGATATGCATGGACGGCGGTGTTCCGGAAACCAACCGCCTTGGCTAATCGTTCTGCGAGAGACTCCTCCAGCAAACCGAGGGCAGACAAGCGTCGGAACGTCTGCGCCATTTGATCCGGCGGCGAAACATCCAAATCGCTAATTAAATGCAACCCGATATCCACACACGATTGAATCGCCCTCTCCAGATTCAACACCATAACATCCTGCAAATCGTAATCGGAAATCAGAATCTCCAAGGACGCTGGGGTTTTGTCCTGAACCCGAGAGATGCAACGCCGCAAACTCTCCAATTTATTTAGCACAACATCACGATCCATGAATAAACCTCTCTTGCCGTTCCAGCAACGTTCGGCGGACATACGGCATCATATCTGCCTGATTATAAATCATTCGTTGCAGCAATTGAGCGAGATCCTCCGAACGCTTCTTCACAACCACGCGCCCTTCACAAAGAATCTGCTTCAAAATGGTTCCGCTCAACGAAAACAAATCCACTAGATCTATCGTTTTTGACAATGCATCGCCAAGCCGTACGGTTAACGCCATTTTGTGCTCCGCGCTCAACGGCACATCAAAAAGAACCGCTACATCCACATCGCTATTCGCACGCCTTTTCCCAGAAACCGTAGATCCGTAGACAGAAGCAACGCGAAGCCCCTCCTCTCGGAGAAGAACCTCCTTACACGTCGCGATCAACTGTTCCGATTGGTTATTGGTTATTGGATATTCGTTATTGGTTATTGGATATTCGTTATTCGATATTGGATATTCGTTATTGGTTATTCGATATTCGATATTCAACATTCTCCTCCTTGGAGGGGTGCCCGCAGGGCGGGTGGGCTTCCCTGTGAGTGAAATGTGCCGCCTCAGTCTGCCAGCTTTTCTTTATACAAGCGGATATACTCAGGAATATACTCCTTAAGCGTCATCTTCGGGGCCCAACCCAGTGCGCGGGCTTTCGAACAATCAACGCAATACCGCAAGTCCTGACCCGGACGATTCGGAATATGCACCACAGCCTCTTCCTCGGTTTTCCCCATCGCAGTAACCACCATGCGCACAGCATCCATCACAGAATGCTCCTCGCCAGAAGAAATATTGTAAACCTCGCCCTCTGTCCCCTTCTCGAGAACCGTCAAAAGCCCTTCGCAATTATCCTCAGCGTAAATCCATTCGCGCAAATAGGTTCCATCGCCATGAACCGTCATCTTTTTATCGTTGAGCATAAACTCGATCGTCTTCGCAAGAAGCTTCTCGGGGTACTGACCGAAACCGTAGTTATTGCAACTGCGACAAATGATCGCCTTGATCCCGTGCGTATGACGCCATCCAAAAATCAACTGTTCGGCGGCCGCCTTTGTCGCCGAATAAGGATTCGACGGAAGAAGCTTATCATTCTCAGTAAACGCACCCTCATGCGCTGTTCCATACACCTCATCCGTAGAAATGTGGAACAAAATCGGACGATCCGTTTCATCCTTCGCACGAATCAGCTCGAGTAGATTATAAACCCCGCCGATATTGCTTTTATAAAACTCCTCATTCGCATGAATCGAATTATCCACATGGGATTCGGCCGCGAAATTAACCACATAATCGATCCCAACAGGAAGATGCGTCATCGTTGCGATATCATCCTCGATCAACGTATAATGCTTCCGACCCTCGAAATCCAGATCCGTCCGCGCCGCATACGTCCTCTTATCCACATTAATCACCTGATATCCACGCTTCAGCGCCAACTCCACAAAATACGATCCAATAAACCCGAGACCACCTGTAACCATTAGTTTTTTCATAATCATTTCCTTTTCACGTAACAAATCGAGAGAGAGTAAAACACAAGAGACTGAGAAACTGAACCACTAATGAACGCGAATATAAGCAACCCAAAGCTCGGGAGTTTTTTTACACCCGCTACGCTAGAGGAAGTTGGAGTGTTTTGCATGAGGGCTAATCCACATTCCCCTCCAAAAGCCACTTCCAAACAGGAATCACTTCAATTTTGCCATCCGGAAAATCCAACACGCATTCCTCATCACGAGTCACAACAACGGCTCGGCACCCCGCCTGTTCTGCCTGCGCTTCACGCAACGCCATCAACTCGCGCTCCCGCGTCTCACTTCCCTCCGGCATCTGCTCGCACACCTGAACCAGATGAATCATCGCATCATCCTTCCAGACAAAATCCACCTCTCGTCCGTTTCGGGTTCGGTAATAAAAAAGAGATCGTCCACGCCGTCGACCGTCGATGAACACCATGCTTTCAAGCAAGTGACCACTATTAACCAGAATCCCCGTCGAGCACGAACGCACCATCGAATGATCAATCGCATAGATCTTTTTGGGATTCACCTGCTGCCGACTCAGAGACGCATCAAAAAGCCTCACCGAAAAAAGAGCATACGCATCCTCAAACCACTCCAGCATCTCACCGACAAACGTCTTACTAATCTTATGCCCCTGCGACTTCAAATGCCCCGTAATCGCATTGATCGAATAGAGTGATGCCGTTGAATTGATAAGACGATAAGCCGCATCCCGCACAGCACGTGGGTGAATCGCATCGCACCGATCCACCACATCCCGAAAAATCATCGTCTTAAAATAATCCTGATGAATCATCACCCGCAAAGAGGCATCCACATCGAGCACCTCGGGAAACCCGCCCTTCTCCCAATACTCATCAAAAGCCAACCGCACCCTCAAACGCGCCGACTGCCCCTGCAAATCTGAAGAAATGCTCCGAGCATCCAAAAACTCAGCAAACGAAAACGGAAACAACTCCCATGTTAACGCCCGACCCCGCATCGCAGTGCCGACCTCATGAGCCAAAAGGCGAGCCGAGGATCCGGAAAAGTAAACCCCCATGCGCTCAACACGCAACAGACGATCCACAAAACCTTCCCATCCAGAACACAGCTGTATCTCATCCAAAAAACAGTGCAGTCCACCCCGACCCCTTTTTTCTGGATACAACGAAAAATAGGCCTCCGTAATCAGATCCAAACGCCCCTGACGAACGGGTTCCAAGCGATCATCGAAAAAATTCAAATAAAGAAAATCCTCAGACGGAACCCCCTCCCTCCGCAAACGGCTCATAATTTGATGCAAAAATGTCGACTTCCCACACCGTCGCACACCAATACAAGCCAACGCCTTACCCGGCAACAACTGATACTTTAAATGACGCGAAACCCCCGTAAACCACTCCTGCTCACGTGCCTCAACCAACAAATCTCTAACGATATTCAATTCACTCATAAACACAAAATGGCAAAACCGATGACCGATTTCAAGGACAATTGGTAAAACATCTTACCACTAAAAGAAAAAAGGGTTGGACGGCACTACGCTAAGGAGGCTAGCATTAATTAGTTGAACAATTGCTTTCTATTTCTGGGTTGATTTGATAGTTCCAC
>JAOZMR010000162.1:0-5042 GCA_029934215.1 Pontiellaceae bacterium
TCCCAGCCATCGGGCATTTCGTCGCCGTCGGTGTCCCAATTATGCGGATCAGTTCCCAGATTGAATTCCAACAGGTTGTTGAGATCGTCGCTGTCGGCATCGAGAAAGGCATCGGCGGGATCGAGCGGATCAAAGCTTTCATCCACTTCCCAGCCATCGGGCATGCCGTCGTCATCGGTATCCTCGTCCTGTGGATCGGTGCCGATATTATACTCTTCGAGGTTGGTCAGGTCATCGTTATCGGGGTCAGATGCGCTATCATCAAAAAGCGGATCGAGACCATTGTCGACTTCCCAGCCGTCGGGCATGCCGTCTCCGTCGGTATCAGAATCGTTGGGGTCGGTGCCGTTCTGATATTCTTCGAGATTCGTCAATCCGTCGGGTTCTTCATCGTCGCTACTGTCGTCCACAATCGGGTTGAGATTATTGTCGACCTCCCAGCCGTCGGGCATTCCGTCGCCGTCGGTATCGGGGTTCAGCGGATCGGTTACATATCCTGATGTGCCGTCAATTTCGTCTTTGTCGTCAATACCGTCGCTGTCGGTGTCGGGTGTGCGCGGATCGGTGTTGTAGATTTGGACCTCGTCGAAGCCATCGATAAGCCCGTCGGCATCTTGATCGTCGTCCGTTGGGTCGAGCTTAACGAGGGATTCCCCCCAGTTGATGATGCCGTCGGAGTCGAAATCGTTTGTCGGGTTTTGTGAAAGGTCTCCGAAATGGAGAAGTTCCCATGTATCGAGCATGCCATCGTCATCGGAGTCGGGAAGAAGAACAAAGATTTCAAGACCGGCATCGGTTACGACATAGGTATAATCCTCGTCGACACAAACACCGTTGGCAGACGAAGCCGTATCGATTTGATAGCTCTCCGTTGTATTGGCTGGCACGCTAGCATCGAAAATGACGAGGCCGTTTGTTCCATCTGCAAGATAGATATAGTCATCTTTGACAAACAAGCCGTTTGCCGCGCCGTCTGTTTCGCAGGTTTTGATCGGAATTCCGTTTTGTATGCTGGCATCAGTCAAAAGGTTGATTTGGCCATAATATGCGGCAACAACAAATTGATCGTTTCCGTGGATGGCATCCACGGATTGATTAGGGAACCCAATGGACGCCACAATATTTACTGCTGCTGGGTTGCTGACATCCGCCCGCATCACATTCTGTCTCATTCCAATATAAGCCGAGTTTCCGCGAACAAAGATGTCGTAAACTGAGTTGCCTCCATGTTCATGATCGACTCGAACCGGACTTGTCGGATTTGAAATATTGATAACATCGAGATATTTTTCGTCCCCTGTTGCCACATACGCGTAGTCGCCCTGAACCGAAATACCGCAGGCATTTCCAGCGAAATCAAGTTGCCCCTCCTTCGTTGGGGTGGAAGGAATTGAAACATCCACAACAACAAGTCCCGCCTGCCCATACGCCACATAGGCGTATCCATTGCGGACCGCAACGTCTTCAGCAAGTTTTCCTGAGTCATCCAAATAGGAACCAACAACCGTTGGCACTTCTGGGTCGGAAATATCCACCACGACCAAGCCGATCTCTCCTGCGGCGACATAGGCATAATCGCCGTCCACGGCAACATTTCTTCCGCCGCCCGAAAAGGAAACTGCCCCCATGCCCGACAAGGGTTCATAAGAAAGAGGTTGAGAATTGGGGTCGAAGCCATAGGTGACTTCCCATCCATCGACCAAACTATCGTCATCGGTATCTGGATCGAACGGGTCTGTGCCATTAAGATATTCACCCAGATGATTTAGATGGTCACCGTCCGAATCCAGAAGAGCATCCGCCGGGTTGTTTTTTCCCAATCCGTGGTCATCTTCCCAATCGTCGGGCATTCCGTCGCCGTCTGAATCTAAAAGCGTAAGCAGTTTGTAAACATTCAGTCGCCCGCCGGAGGTCATTTTTGTAGAAAGAGCGGGAACCTCATCCACGGTATCGAGCAAGGCTTGTTTGAGTTGTAGGTGAGAATAGAGCGGATTGGAACTCAACAAAAGAGCGGCGGCACCGGCGACATGCGGTGTTGCCATGGATGTTCCCTGCTTCATCTCATATCCACCGTCAGGAACTGTACTTAAAATTTCTACGCCCGGAGCCGCTAGATCGACCGATGTTTGACCATAGTTCGAGAACGATGCCAACGCATCGTTCTGATCGGTTGCCGCGACGGAAAGGATGTTCGGAGATTCATATCCGGCCGGATAAACCGGGGTCGCATCGTTGTTGTTACCCTCATTTCCCGCCGCCGCCACGAGCAGAACCCCTTTGCCATTCGCGTACGTTATGGCATCTAATTCTGTTTGGGAAAAAGAGGATCCGCCATAGGAGGCAGAAATGATATCGGCGCCATTATCTACGGCGTAAAGAATCGCCTCCGCCGAATCTGAATCCGCGATGGCTCCTTCTGCATTCGCCGCCTTAAGCGCCATCAAGCGAACCGACCAGCAAACTCCCACGACGCCATTGGTATTATTGCCAACCGCACCGACGGTTCCCGCGCAATGCGTTCCATGAGAGTGATCATCGTCAGGCGTTTTATCGCCATTCACAAAGTCCCAACCCGTCACATCGTCCAAATATCCATTTCCATCATCATCCACGCCGAGGGTTCCCGAATCCTCTGTCTCATTTCTCCAAAGGTTGGAAAGAATGTCCGGATGATCCAAATCGATTCCCGTATCAATGATGGCGACCGTTACATTACTGCTTCCTGTTGAGTAGTCCCAGGCATCTGGAGCTTTCACCTTCACCATGCCCCAGAGATCGCCCCACTGCGTGTCGTCCGGTGTTACGCAGATGTAGGAGAAATAGTCTGGCTCCACATATACCAGGATTTCGTTCTCGGAAGAAAAAACGGAGATTGCGCTCGGAACTCCATTCAGGGTCGGGGCTTTTAATGTGACGATGTAGTTTCCCGATTGGGCTAATGGACGAATGGTTGAGAGGCCATAGGGCGCAAGAAGAGCCCTCAGGTCGGCATCCGTCTTTCCGGATTGCAATTTGACCAATACATGATCTGCCACCATTTCTGTTCGGGAGAGAATCGAGAAGGTGTCTTCCCCTTCGTTTTTCTGCAGGGTCTCTTCCACCCGGCGGAAGGGGTATTTCCCCGTCGTCTGAACAAGCAATTCGCGATGCGCCCGGCTTTCGGAAACCTCGCGGACTCGCTGGTCGATCACCTGCGATTCATCAAACGGCTGAAAGCGATCGTTGGGCGAAGAAACCACGGTGAGTATTTCTTCAGCCTCTACCGCAGGTCTTCGTGACGATGCGACCCGGGGCCGTGCCGACACGGGTGTTGGCTTCTTTTTTTCTGCCGGTTTTTCTGCGCTCAGCAAGGGAGATGCTGGCTTGGGCGTTTCTTTTTCCAAGCCTTGGACGATGGGTGATGCCTTGGGTTTTGTGTTTTTCCAACCCTTGGAAAAATGGGTCAAAAACAATCCCGTCGTCAGGATTAAAATTCCTGCCGCAACAAAAACAATGGTTCTCGTTTTCATAATGTTCACCTAATTTTTATTAAATCTAAGCAATTGCCGTTCAACACCCAACAGGAACGAATATTCCTCGCAGAGGCGCAGAGAACGCAGAGTCTACTCCGGAAATTTATTTACAATGCGCTTAATGCCCTCTTTAAGAAGCTCCACATTAAAGATGTTTTGTTTAAATTATTCATAAACTCTCTGCGTTCTCTGCGCCTCTGCGAGGGAGACTTTCTTTATTTGGTTGAGTTGATCGGGGCGGAACCGCCACCAAAATCTTCTGCAACGAGTTCCAGCGACTCAATAATTTCTTCAATTGAGGGGGTCTTTTCAACCACAGGGCGTTCAGCCGAAACGTCGATGGGCGCGATCACTTCTTCAACGGACTCAACATCCTCGACAACCGGTTCTACGTCTAACACTTCAACAGGGGTCTCGGCGGGCACTTCTTCCTCTTTCGCTAAAGCTTCTTCCGTAGCGGCGGCTTCTTTCGCAGCATCTTTCGCCGCAGCGGCTTCCGTTTTCGCAATCGCTTTAGCTTCCTTTTCAGCCGCTTTTGCGTCTTTAGTCGCCTGCTTTTCAGTCAGCTTCCGGTTGGCTTCGCGCAATTTCTGCAGCTCTTTTTCCATCTCAGCCACCTTGTTTACTTGAAAGAGGTTTCGTTTTTCTTTTTCGATGCGTCGATCTGTTGCTTCTTGAATTTGATGCCGTTGCGTCAGTCGAGCACCCGCCGGCAACCCTGTATCCATATCAATGTGTTCTGGGTTCGCTAAACCGACTGTTACAAAAATGATGGTTTCGACTTGAGCATCAATCGTTTCTTCGTAGGAGAAGAAGCGTCCAACCAACGGAAGAGTTCCCAGGAGTGGAATTTTCCGATCTACACTGTCTGAGGAGGTTTTTGTCAAACCCCCGATTGCTGCGGTTTGCCCACTTTCCAAAGAGAAAAGCGTGTTAATTGTTTTTGTGCTCTTTCCGTAAAACTCAGTTCCGTCTGGAGCCTCAAACGGTAGCGCATCCAACCGATCTAACGTCGGCTGAATCTTTACAGTGATATTACTCGCCGTATTAACGGTTGGAGTTACCGAAACTTTAATTCCATCCTCGAAATAGGGTTCGATCTCATCCAACGCGTAAGTTCTGTTCAACTGAGAATCCCCTGCCGTTTGAATGCTCCCCTTCACATTGGGTTTCTTGTTGCCGATATGAATCATGGCGGTTTCTTCATTCGCCACAATTACTTTTGGATTCGAGACAACTTTGGCTCCGCCCACCTCGTTCAGTGCCGCAAGCACCACCCCGAAATCGGCAGCACTCAATGTGGCCCCCAATGTGCGGGCAACAACGGCTTGATCCAGAGAAGTAACAGTGTCCAGCGACTCAGAAAGGGTCGTTGGAACAATTCCAAAGATGCGGTCGTCTCCTGGAAGATTACCGGGACGAGGGTCGTAATCGATACCACTATCAAACTCGAAGTTGCCCGGATTGTTTGGATCTGCAAGCCATTCTCGATCCGGAGCTGCATCTAGTTTTTCATACGAACGCCCCGCG
>JAOZMR010000162.1:5052-6399 GCA_029934215.1 Pontiellaceae bacterium
CAACAACGGCTTGACCCAGAGAAGTAACAGTGTCCAGCGACTCAGAAAGGGTCGTTGGAACAATTCCGAAAATACGCCCGTCATCCACGCCTGCACTGCCCGGACGAGGGCTATAATCGATTCCGCTATCAAATTCAAAGTTAAAGTCGCCCGGATTATTCGGATCTTCAACCCACTCCCCATCCGGAGCTGCATCTAGTTTTTCATACGAACGCCCCGCGATGTCGGCGTAGCGATTACCGCCGGAACTGAAAGAGTTGTTGATGGTATCCGTTTTGCTATCCTTATACGAATAGCTTCCGCCGATTCCTTTAAGCCCCACGTTATACCCACCGAGCACCTGCCAATCGATTCCGAGTTTTTTCGTCGCGGAGTCGCTCAGCTCCATAAATTTGGCTTCGATGAAGACCTGCTGACGAGGGAGGTCGATCTGCGCGATCATTGCCCCAATATTCTGGAGTTTTTTTGCAACGGCCTGCGCCATGACGATGTTGCGCTCCGGGAAGACAGAATAGGAGCCAGCCGTCCCAACCATCTGCGCTAAGAGGTTCGTTACACTGTCGGCCGAGGCGTAGTTGAGTTTAAAAATTCTCATTTCCGTGGGCTCGGGCGCGCCGGGAACTTTTTCTCGAATAGAATAGACTGCTGAGCCGGGAACTTTTTCGTAGAGTTCCAGATTTTGAGCTTCCAGAACGGCTTCAAGCGCAGGTTTCCATTCGACGTTGTTGAGGTTCACGTCCATTTTTCGATCGACTTTTTTATCCGTGGAGAGATCGGGAACGATGATGTTGGCGTTGGAGAGCCGTCCAAAAACCTCGATGATTTCTTTGAGCTCTGCATTTTTCATCAACAAGGAGATTCGATTGTCGGCGATGAGTGCATCGTCGGCGACATCGCTAGCTAAGCCCACTTCATCGGTTTTTATTTCGACCGGAAGCTCGACGGGTTTCGGCTGAGCAACGGGTTCTGGCGTCGATGGAACCCCGAGTTCCGGCACCGCTTGCTTGGGCGCAATCGGGGCGGGCGTAGGTGCTGGGGCTTGCGCCACGGGCTGCGGTTTCGGCGCGTCTGGGGTTTGCGCAAAAAGAAGCGCGAGGCCTGTTGTGATGACTGCGAGAATGATGATTACTTTTTTCATTATGTTCCTCCGTTTAAACTGATCGAATTTTCTTCTATAGTAACATCCATAATTAAGAGGGTTATCCGCCCGCTTCGCTTGATTACGCAGATGTTCAGGATTTATCTCTCAATCTGTGAAATCTGCGTAATCTGCGGACAAAACTCTTTATTTGTTTTTTGCGGTTATTCATTGGGTTTCTCAACGCGGGGTGTCGGTGATGATTTTAT
>JAOZMR010000163.1 GCA_029934215.1 Pontiellaceae bacterium
ATGTTTCCGCACCGCGTTTCAAGGGTTGGACGTTTTTGTTGTACTGGTTTTTGGTACAACGATAAATTCCACTCCCCTTAACCTCCCACCTATTAGCCTCCCTCCAGGTGGAGGGGCATTTCCGATTGAAAATTGCCGATTGCCGATTGAAAGAAAAGAGTTCCAACCCATGGAAAAGCCCACCCATTAGAAGGGGAGATCCTGGGGAGAGGTTCCAAACCTTGGAAAAAAACTTGCGTTGAGGAGGTAAATATCCTTATATCCGGAAAAGCGGATAAACGATTATGATTAACCTTCTCGATGTATTTAAAGCGCTGGGCGACGAGGCTCGTTTGCGGATTTTGCGCGCCGTGGAAGTCGCCGAGTTGTCGGTGGCGGAAATTGTGGCGGCTCTGAAGATGCCGCAATCGTCGGTGAGCCGACACTTGAAACCTTTGCGTGATAGCGGCTTGCTCGAAACACGTCGCGAAGGTACGTCGGTGTATTATCGGCGTGGACCGGTTTTTCAGGATGCTTCTTTTGCGCAGTTGCTTGGAGAGAAGCTCGCGGAGTTGCGTGGCGCAAGCCAGGATCGTGCGGCGGTTGATCGTGCGCTGGCGCAGCGCCGCAAGGAGAGTGCTCAGTTTTTCGACGAAATCGCTGGGCGTTATGGTTCGTTGACTCAGCCGGGGGGCGGTTGGCAGGGCTTGGCTGCCGCGCTTGCTGTGGGCTTTCGTGGTAAAACGGTCGCGGACATTGGTTGCGGCGAGGGAGATTTGACGCTGCTTTTGGCGCGGTTTACCACGCGGGTGACGGCGGTTGATTTGTCTTCCCAGATGCTGCGAGTGGTGCAGGAGCGCTGTAAGGAGGCGGGCGTGTCGGGGAGTGTGTCGGTTGAAAAGGGGGATCTAGAAAGGCTTCCGGTCAAGGCGGATAGTCAGGACGCTGTTTTTTTAAGCCAAGTGTTGCATCATGCGGCGCGTCCGCTGAAGGCGCTCGAAGAGGCAGCTCGGATTCTTAAGCCAGGCGGGCAAATGATTCTTCTTGATTTGTCTAAGCATAATCAGGAGTGGGTCCGCGAGGAGTGGGCGGATCAGTGGCTTGGGTTCGATGCGCGTGAGCTGAGGAACTGGCTGAAGGCGGTCGGATTGAAAACAAATATTTTCCAAACATTGGAAGGGCCCGAGCCAGCCTTTTCGGTGGTGATGATTGTGGCTGAAAAATAGAAACGGAGTAACGTAGTTATGGGATTAGAAGAAAAAGTAGAGTTTATCGTACACGACATCTCACTCGCGGCTTTTGGGCGCAAGGAGATGGATTTGGCGGAGCACGAAATGCCGGGCTTGATGGCATTGCGCGAGAAGTATGGCGTTGAGAAACCGCTGACGGGCACCCGGATTACTGGGTCGCTCCATATGACGATTCAAACGGCGATGTTGATTGAGACGTTGCAGATTCTCGGCGCGAAGGTGCGCTGGGCGAGTTGTAATATCTATTCGACGCAGGATCATGCTGCCGCAGCAATTGCTGAAACCGGAACGCCGGTTTTCGCAGTGAAGGGTGAGACCCTTGAGGAGTACTGGGAGTACACCGATCGAATTCTCGACTGGGGAAATGGCGAAGGTCCGAATATGATTCTCGATGATGGTGGCGATGCGACGATGATGGTGCAGGTCGGTGTGCAGGCGGAAACCGATCCGTCGGTGCTGGATCGCGAGCCGGGTAGCCCGGAAGAGGCGGTGTTTTATGCTCAATTGAAAAAAGCACTCAAAAAGGATCCCACGCGTTTCTCGCGCATCGCCAAAGAAATTCGCGGCGTAACGGAGGAAACAACAACGGGCGTGCATCGCTTGTATCAGCTAGCCGAAAAGGGCGAACTGCTTTTCCCTGCAATTAATGTGAATGATTCTGTGACGAAGTCGAAGTTCGATAATGTGTATGGATGCCGTCACTCGCTCGTTGATGCAATTATGCGAGCCACGGATGTGATGCTTTCCGGTAAGGTTGCGGTTGTTGCTGGGTACGGCGATGTCGGCAAAGGGTCAGCTCAATCCCTTTTGGGACAAAATGCACGCGTGATTGTTACAGAAATCGACCCGATTTGCGCACTCCAAGCGACGATGGCTGGTTTTGAAGTCATGCCGATGGATGATGCGTGCAAACTCGGCGATATCTTTGTGACAACCACAGGTTGTTGCGACGTCATAACAGAACAGCACATGCTACAAATGAAGAATCAGTCCATTGTTTGTAATATCGGACATTTCGATTCCGAAATTCAGGTGGAGAAAATCCGTAAGTACGAATGGATGAATATTAAGCCGCAGGTGGACAAGATTACCTTCCCAGAAGGAAATAATATTTTACTGCTCGCAGAAGGTCGTTTGGTTAACCTGGGCTGTGCGACGGGGCATCCAAGTTTTGTGATGTCGAACAGCTTCACAAATCAGGTGCTAGCGCAAATGGAGATTTGCCAGAAACACGGAACCAAGGATCAATATCCTGTTGGTGTGTACGTACTTCCGAAACATCTGGACGAAGAGGTTGCCCTGTTGCATTTGGGACGTTTAGGGGCGAAGTTAGACTCTCTAACAAACGAACAGGCGAAGTATCTTGGGATACCAAAAGACGGACCGTTTAAGCCGGAACATTATCGGTATTAGAGCCCTCTTGCCTAAATCTGAATAGTTTTGTTCGATTATGCTTGGAACGAACGGCTGTTTTTTGTAACTTGTTTTTTTAACCAAAAGGAGGCTCAGTATGGCGACAAACCCAATAGGAAAAGGTACCAAAACTATCGGTATCAACATGGACAAGAAAATGGCAGATGAATTGGAAGCACGTGCAAGTAAAATGCACATTTCCAAAAGTAAATATTGCAAAATCATTCTGCAAAACTGGATTGATTCCGGAAATAAACTTTCCTTGTCCGAGTAGAAATTAATTTTCTACAACTAAAAACGCCCCGTTAATTACGGGGCGTTTTTTGTTGTGGTCATTTACTTTATGTCCGCAAGAATCGCGTCCGTAATTGCATCTGGATCGACGGCTTGCATGATGGGTCTGCCAACAACTAAATGCGATGACCCTTGTTGTATAGCAAAAGCAGGCGTCGCGACACGCTTTTGATCGCCAACGTCGCCGTCCGGCATCCGAATCCCTGGCGTCACCAAAAGAGCTTCTGGGAATTTATTACGAAGTGCGCCTGCTTCGTGAGCGCTCGTGACCAGACCATCTATTCCCGAATGAACCGCCAACTCGCCAAGCGCTAATGCCTGCTCAGAGACTGTTCGCTCGATTCCAAGGTCTGTAAAATCGTCTTGATTGAGACTGGTGAGCGTCGTGACAGCAACCAGTCTGGGTGGATTGTCGCATTCGCGTGCCGCTTTTGCCGCAGCCTCAAGCATCGCCCGCCCGCCCATCGCGTGGACAGTCATTAAGTTTACCCCATGGCTAGCTGCGGTTTTCACTGCGCAGGCTACGGTGTGCGGGATATCGTGCAATTTCAGATCGAGGAAAATCTTTTTGTTCCGTTTTTTGAGCGGCTCGAGTACGGCAGGGCCTTCGGCGCAAAAGAGCTCAAGCCCAACCTTGTACCATTCAATCGAATCGGGCAGACGCTCCAGCGCCTCCTCCATTTTTTTGAGAGAGGGGACATCTAGTGCAACAATTAGAGCAGGTTCCATTTTTTCTTCCTTTCAAGTTTTTTCCAATGCCTAGAAAAGGACGGTATTAGAGATTCGATCTAAAACCAAGCTGATTTACCAGAGCATCCGAGAACTCGCTTTATTTTTCACGAGAAAATGATAAAACTCTCATTAAAGGAGTTCCATGAAGACAGAAATTGAGCGAAAATTTTTAGTGGTCGGTGACGCTTGGCGAGCCGACGCCGATGCAGGCGAACCCTGCGAGCAGGGGTATATTTCATCCGACCCAGAAGCAGCAACCGTTCGCGTTCGCGTGATCGGTTCTCTTGGGTTTCTCACGATAAAAGGACCCACAACCGGCGTTTCTAGAACGGAGATGGAATACGAAATTCCGCTCGAAGAGGCGCAACAGATTCTCCGAAACTTCTGCAAAAAACGGGTGATTTCAAAAAGAAGACACCTCTATCAAACCAACGGGATCGTTTGGGAAATTGACGAATTCTTCGGCGAAAACAAAGGATTGATTCTTGCAGAAATCGAATTGGAAACCGAAGACCAACATTTCGAAAAACCGGACTGGCTCGGCGAAGAAGTCTCTCACGATTCGCGCTATTTTAATGCCGCGCTCGCCTGCCATCGAAAGAAGTCGGAAATGCATTGTTCTTGAGGACTGTATTTGATACAAACAAGGTTTGTTTTACTGTTAAAAAAGGAGTTTTTTATGAGTATTCACCCATTAGCGGGTCAGGTTGTCCCGCAGGAATGTTTATCCGATATCGCTGAATTGATCAGTTTATACTATGAAACCCAACCAGAGGTGAACGATCCGTTGCAGAAAGTCGCGTTCGGAACCTCGGGCCATCGTGGAACCTCGCTGAATGCGAGTTTCACAGAAGATCATATTATGGCGATTTCGCAGGCAATCTGCGATTACCGCGAAAAAGAAGGGATCACTGGACCGCTATTTATTGGGAAGGATACACATGCGCTTTCGACGCCAGCAGAAAAGACAGCTCTGCAGGTCTTTGCGGCGAATGGTGTGACGGTGATGATTGATCAAAAGGGTGGCTACACGCCGACACCCGTGATTTCTCATGCAATTTTGACGTATAACGACGGACGCACCGAGGGTCTTTCGGACGGTGTTGTAATTACGCCTTCGCACAATCCACCGGATAACGGCGGGTTCAAATATAATCCACCAGCCGCTGGCCCAGCGGGATCCGACATCACAGGATGGATTGCAGATCGAGCAAACGATCTACTTGCCGAGGATAACGAGGAAGTGGAATCGATGTATTTTGCAGATGCGCTGGAAGCTGAAACGACGATTGCGTACGATTACATTTCTCCCTATATCGAGGATCTCGAAAACGTGATCGATATGGAAGCCATTAAAAAATCCGGCTTAAAAATCTGTGCGGATGCAATGGGCGGCGCTGGACTTCGATACTGGAAACCTATTGCGGAACGATACGGCCTGAATCTTACGATCATTAACGACGCGGTTGATCCGACATTCCGATTCATGTGTGTGGATGCAGATGGAAAAATACGGATGGATTGTTCGTCGCCATACGCGATGGCGAGTCTAATCGGCTTAAAGGACGATTTCGATATCGCGTTCGGAAATGATCCTGACTTTGACCGTCACGGCATTGTTACCCGCTCGTCCGGGCTCATGAACCCGAATCACTACTTAGCGGTCGCGATCAACTATCTATATACTCATCGGAGCGGATGGAATGCCGACGCTGCAGTTGGCAAAACATTGGTCAGCTCATCGATGATCGATCGCGTGGCAGCAGATCTTGGACGCACATTGCAGGAGGTTCCAGTTGGATTCAAATGGTTCGTAGAAGGTCTCGTGGATGGCTCATTTGGATTCGGCGGAGAAGAATCGGCGGGCGCATCCTTTTTGCGTAAAAATGGAAAAGTCTGGACGACCGATAAAGATGGAATCATCCTTTGCCTATTAGCCTGCGAGATTTTAGCAATCACCGGGAAAGACCCAGGTGAACACTATCAGGAACTGACAGAGAAGTTTGGAAGTCCTGTATATGCTCGTGTGGATGCGCCAGCCAGCCGCGAAGAGAAAGCCAAGCTCGCAAAACTATCAGCAGAACAAGTTACCGCCGAGACGCTTGCGGGCGAGCCGATCACAGTCAAGCTAACCACCGCACCATCGAACGGCGCGGCGATTGGTGGGCTCAAGGTATGTACCGAAAACGGATGGTTCGCGGCACGCCCATCGGGAACAGAAGAGATATACAAAATCTACGCTGAAAGCTTTAAAGGATCCGAACATCTCGCACAAATTCAGGCGGAAGCCAAAGAAATAGTAAATGCCGCACTGGCGTAGAAGTCAGATACCAACCCACCCGGAAAAGGTGTTTTTGTAGATAGATTAGAAAGATCAAACTCCTACAAAGGCACCTTTTCCTAATGAAAGTGGAGGGAGCTTCCAGCTCCCCAAATCCAGTCCTCACACAAAACGTCCCACGGATTTGGATTGATTCACCCAAAGAACGAGACTAGGAAAGAAAAAGGTTCCAACCCTTGGAACCGAGCTGAATCAGGTTTTCACAACCGCTACGCTAGAGGGGGGAGCATTGCCGATTGAAGATTTCCGAATGCCTATTGAAAGAAAAGGTTTTTCACATCCGCTATCGCTAGAGGAAGTCAGAGGAACAGCCGAGAGGGAGAATTCCGAACCTTGGAAAACAGGAGATTTTTCATAAAACGTAGACGAGCGCTTCCAG
>JAOZMR010000164.1 GCA_029934215.1 Pontiellaceae bacterium
AAGATAGCCCGCACATGAGCTCGCTCATCGAAAAAAACCACGCATGGATGGCGGCAATCATTGATGCACAGGATTTTGAAACGCTCAGCAACGTGGTCGCCGACTCGCTCGACGACTTCATGCGCAACATCTATCTCCACGGACAAAACCGCACCAACGAAACCGTCGGGCGCATTCTCGACTATCTTGCCGAAAACTTTCACGAAACGATCACCCTGGAAATGCTCTCCAAAAAAGTCAGCTTGAGCACATTTCGTATTTCGCATTTAGTGAAAGAGCAGACGGGAAAAACCGTACTGCAACACATTCACCACCTACGCATTCAGGAGGCGCAGCGACTTTTGGAGCACAGTGAAATGAGTTGCACCGACATCGCCTACGAATCCGGGTTCGGCGACCAGAGTTATTTCATCAAACAATTCCGCAAATGGATGGGCATCACGCCAGCGCGCTACCGCAAGCTCTACCAATCGCGAAAAACCCGCGAATAGAATCTCCAATCTCATTTCAGCCGAAGATCGCTGAATCTATTTTTTTTGCGTATTGACATAGTTGTGTCTTTTAATACGTTAGACGTTCAGTTTAACTCGAAAAGGATTTGAATGAAACTCACCCAGTTCAGCTTGCGTTTCCCGTGGATTGTTTTTCTGCTCGTTCTCGTTGCCGTCGTCTTTGGGGCGGCACAGTTCCCGAAGGTGCAGTTCGATAACGACCCTGAGAATATGCTCTCCCCCGACGAACCGATCCGGGTTTTTCACAATCAAACCAAAGCAAAATACGATCTCTACGACATGGTTGTCGTCGGCATCGTCAACACCAACCACCCCGACGGCGTATTCAACGTCGAAACGCTCGGGCGAATTGATGCGCTCACAAAACAGATTCTCAGCCTCCGCCCCCAAAACCTCTTCGACGAAAACGGCGACAGCGCCATCATCAAAGCAGAACTCATCAGCCCCTCGGTCGTCGACAACATCAAACAGGCAGAGCACGGCGCGCTAAAAATTGAATACCTGATGGAGCAACCGCCCGCCACCCGCGACGAGGCGCTCGCGATCCGCGACGACGCCATGAACAACCCGATCTACAAAGGAACCCTCGTCTCCGAAGACGAAAAAGCCATCGCCCTCTACATTCCAATCATTGGAAAAACCTACAGCTACAACGTCGCAAATCTTGTTGAGAAACTAACGACCGACTGGCCCGCCAATGATCAAGTTTACATCACTGGCCAGCCCGTCGCGCAAGACACATTCGGCGTCGAAATGCTCGTCCAAATGTCCCGATCCGCCCCGCTCGCCGGACTCGTCATATTCCTGCTCCTGCTCCTCTTCTTCCGACGCTTCTCACTCATCGTCGCGCCGATGCTCGTCGCCATCATCAGCGTCATCTGCACCATGGGGCTCCTCATCGGACTCGGCTACAACGTCCACATCATGAGCTCCATGATCGCCATCTTCCTCATGCCAATCGCCGTCGCCGACTCCGTTCATATCTTGAGCGAATTCTTCGATACCTACCCCCGCTTCCGCGAGAAAAAAGAGACCCTGCGCCACGTCGTCGGGCACCTCTTCATGCCGATGCTCTACACATCGCTCACCACCATCGCCGGCTTCGCCTCGCTCGCGTTCACGCCCATCCCACCCGTCCGAATATTCGGCGCGCACGTCGCCTTCGGGGTCGGACTCGCCTGGCTCCTCACAATGACCCTCGTCCCCGCATACATCATGCTCTTCGTCCCGCAAAAAATGCTCGACCGCATCCCCGCCAAAGAAGACCACCACACCCGAAACGGACTCGACGGGCTACTCGAAAAACTCGGCGGCTTTTCGTACAAACATTGGAAACTCATCCTACTCTTCAGCGTCATCATCGTTATCGGCTCCGCCGTCGGCATCCAGCGCATTCGCGTCAACGACAACCCCGTAAAATGGTTCACCCAAACCCACCGCATCCGCATTGCCGACGACGTACTCAACCGCCACTTCGGCGGAACCTACACCGCCTACCTCACCCTCACGCCGAAGAACGAAGCCCCGCAAATAGACCCCCCCGCACCGCTCGACGAAACCGAAAACGAACGCTGGCTCGAACTCTCCGATGAAATTAATTACCTAGAAAAATCTGCACTCGAAACCTCAACAAAATTCTTCCAAGCATTGGAAAACAAAACAACCGGAAGCTCCGCCTCCTTCCGAGGTTTGCAAAAACTGAGCGGAGAAGACTTGAGAGAAGCCGCCTTAGAAATATGCGATCAAAAGACCAACCGCGCCGCCCGCGAGAAAGCGCTTGCGGACTACGCCGAACGCATCGCCCCGCCCATGAAACAGCCCGCCATGCTCCGCTGGGTTGAGCAACTTCAAAACCACCTGACAAGTTTTCCAAAGGTTGGAAAAACCAGCTCCGCAGTCGATGCGCTCAAAAAAGCAGCGTACGAACTGAACTACGTCGAAAACCAAAACAACGAACCATTCTTCAGCGTCCCCAACAGCGCCGCCGCTTGCGGACAGGTCTTCCTTCAGCTCGAAGGCATGAAGAAAAAAGATAGCCTCTTCCACCTCGTCACCCGCGACTACCGCGAAGCCAACCTCTGGATACAGCTCACAAGCGGCGACAACACCGACATGTCCGCCGTCGCCGAAGCCACCGAAAAATGGATCAACAACAACCCGCCGCCCGTTCCCATGAACGTACAATGGGCGGGCCTCACCTACCTCAACGTCGTCTGGCAGGACAAAATGGTCGTCGGAATGCTCTCCGCGCTCGGCAGCAGCTTCATCGTCGTCCTGCTCATGATGATGATTCTATTCCGCTCGCCGCTCTACGGCCTACTCGCAATGATCCCGCTCACCGTCACCATCACCTTCATTTACGGACTCATCGGCTGGGTTGGCAAAGACTACGACATGCCCGTCGCCATCCTCTCCTCGCTCACGCTCGGACTAAGCGTCGACTTCGCGATTCACTTCCTCCAACGCGCCCGCGAACTGCAAAAACGGCTCGGAAGCTGGGCGGAAGCCATCCAGGAAATGTTCAAAGAGCCCGCCATGGCGATCAGCCGAAACGCAATCATCATCTCGGTCGGCTTTCTGCCACTGCTCTTCGCGCCGCTCACGCCCTACCGCACCGTCGGCATCTTCCTCGCCACAATCATGGTCGTCTCCTGGCTCGCGACCCTCTTCATCCTCGCCGCACTCATCACCGCCCTGCAAAAACGAATTTTTCCAAAATAAGTACGGGCGCCACGCATGTCGCCCACAACAAGGAACAACACCATGAAAAACTGGATAACCATCGCTCTAATTCTGGCATCGGCAAACACCCTCGCCCTCTCCGTTGACGAAATCGTCTCCAAAGCAAACCAAGCCGCATACTACTCAGGCGCCGACGGCATCGCCGACGTAAGCATGATCATCACCGACGCGAGCGGCGGCGAGCGCTCGCGCGCCTTCCGCATCCTCCGCAAAAACACCGGCGACGAAACCCAAAAATTCTACGTCTACTTCAAAGAACCCGCCGACGTGCGCCGCCAAGTATTCATGGTTTGGAAAGAAGTCGAACAAGGCAAAGACGACAGCCGCTGGCTCTTCCTGCCCGCGCTCAACCTCGTCAAACCCATCGCGCCCGGCGACAAACGAACCAGCTTCGTCGGCTCCGACTTCGTCTACGAAGATGTCTCCGGTCGCGCCCTTTGGGAAGACACCCACGAACTCATTGAAGAAACCGACACGCACTACATTGTGAAAAACACACCCAACAATCCCGACGCCGTGGACTTCAGCGAATACACCGTCTCCATCGACAAACAAACCTTCCTTCCGATGAAAGCCGAATATCTCGACAAAAACGGCAAACTCTTTCGCCGCGTCGAAGCGACCCGAGTTGAAACCGTTCAGGGATACCCAACCGTCATTGAATCGCGCGTCGACGACCTCGCCCGAGGCGGCCACACCATCAACACCTTCAGCAACATAAATTACGACACCGGACTCAACGAACGCCTCTTCACAGAACGCTTCCTCCGCCGCCCGCCCCGCGAGGCAACCCGATGAAACACCGCCTAAAAAAAATAGGTCTTATCGTTCTTATAAGTCCTATTCTCTTCGCCGCCGACCTCGAACCCTCCGGTTTCCTCGATGCCCGCTACGGAATCCGCACCCAAAGCGACCCGAACAGCGATCAAGAAACCCTGAACGAACTACGCCTTCAGCTCGGAAGCATCTGGTATCACGATCTATTCACCGCCACCGTCCGCTCCGACTTCATCTACGACAGCGTCAACAACCTGAGCGACCCAATCGACCTGCGCGAATTCAACATCCTCTGCTCCCCGCTCGACTGGATGGATCTGAAACTCGGACGTCAAATCCTCACCTGGGGCACCGGCGACCTCCTCTTCATCAACGACCTATTTTCCAAAGATTGGAAATCGTTCTTCGCCGGCCGCGACGAGGAATATCTCAAAGCCCCGTCCGACGCCCTATTCATAAGCTTTTTTCCAACCCTTGGAAACATCGACATCGCCTACCTTCCCCGCTTCGCCCCCGATCGCCTCATCGACGGCGAACGCTTCTCCTACTGGAACGGCACCGCCCTCTCCGGCACACCGCTCCGAACCGATGAACCCAACAGCGACGAAATCGCCGCACGCATTTCACGAAACTTCCAAGGATTGGAACTTTCCGCCTACGGATATTCCGGCCATTGGAAAACCCCGCAGGGCTTCGATCCCGCCAGTGGAAAAAACACATTCCCAAAACTAAACGTCTACGGAACCAGCGCGCGCCGCGCACTCCTCGGCGGCATCGCCAACCTCGAAGCGGGCTACTACGACTCCAGCGACGGCGTCTCAGACCAAGTCCGCCTCCTCGTCGGCTACGAACACGAAATCGCTCAAGACCTCGCCGGCGCGGCTCAATACTACACCGAGCAAAAATGCGGAGACGAAGAAAGCCGCCACGTCCTCACCCTACGCCTCACCCAAATGCTAATGAATCAAAACCTGACGCTCTGCCTCTTCACCTACTGGTCGCCATCCGATCAAGACGGCTACCTCCGCCCATCCGCCACCTACAAACTTTCCGACCATTGGAAACTCGAAACACGCGGCAACATCTTCTTCGGCAAAGACAACGACACCTTCTTCGGACAATTCCAAGACAACAACAACCTCTCCATCTCCGCCCGATACAGTTTTTAAAACACTTCAATGCTTGAAAAAACCCACACCCTATTTCGACCGCCGGGTGAGGCGGACAGCCTGATCATCCGCGTCGCGGACGGTTGCCCATGGAACGCCTGCACCTTTTGCGGAATGTACAAAGGCGTAAAATACAGTTTCCAAGGCTTGGAAAAAGCGGAACACGAAATTTCCAAATCTTGGAAAAGCTGGCCGGACGCCCGCCGCATCTTCCTCGCCGACGGCGATGTAATGCGTCTCGATTTCCAAACCTTGGAAAAAATGCTCATTTCGCTAAACGAGAAATTCAGCCGCCTTGCCCGCATCGGCATATACGCAAACGGCGCGTCCATTTTGGCAAAAACAGACGATCAGCTCCGCCGCCTCAAAGAGCTGAAACTCAACACCCTCTACATGGGATTAGAAAGCGGCGACAACCAAACGCTCAAAAAAGTCAACAAACAAGAGACCGCCGAAGCGATGATCGAAGCGGGACAGCGCGCGCAGGCCGCTGGCCTTCGGATATCTGTGATGATACTCATCGGTCTCGCCGGAAAAGAGCGCTCGCTCGAACACGCCCGAGCGACTGCCAAGGTTTTGAACCAAATGCAACCGCGCCTACTCTCTGCACTTCGATTAGTCACAACACCAAACACACCGTTGTATAAAAACGGATTTGAAATGGTCACCGAACATGAAGCCGTCACAGAAACGCGCGAAATGATTGCGCATCTCGAACTCGACTCAACGGTTTTCCGAGCGGATCACTCATCGAACATCATACCGCTTGAAGCACGCCTCCCGAAAGACAAAAAGCGCCTACTCAATCAGCTCGACACCCTACTCACCTCCGGTCAGCTCGACAAAAAATCGCCAGGCCGCTTGCCTTGGAGTCTCTAAAAAAGGCGGCTGGAATGCGAGCCAGGGTTTCGAAGTTTGCGGTTACCCCAACTTTTAGGACCACAGGCTAAGGTGGATTTTGTGTTCAAAGGAGCTTCTCGCTCGTGCCTCTGAAATATTTTCCGAGAAAAAGAGTGCGAAATATAAAACGGATGAGGAGCTAACGGCTCCACTTTATGAAGAAATCGGTCGCCTCAAAATGGATGTAAAATGGCTCGAAAAAAAGCTCTGAGCCTGCCAGTTTCATGCCGCCTAAATTGGGT
>JAOZMR010000015.1 GCA_029934215.1 Pontiellaceae bacterium
GCACCAACATCGGTCGAATCGATTCCGTCGTGAAAACCGACGACGACATCTTCATCTTTGAATTCAAGCTCCACGACACGGCGGAAAATGCGCTGAAACAAATCCACGACAAGCAATACGCGCAACCATATTTAAACGACGACCGCCCCGTCACTCTCATCGGCGTTGCTTTCGGCGAAAAAGAACGAAATCTGACCGACTGGATTGTTGAGGGACAGGCTTGAGGCTTTCGAGCTTCCAATCATTGGAAATACAGGTGAATCTCTCTTCTCGGCTGTTCCTTTCGCTCTTTCTAGCGATAGCGCATACCTATCCCTATTCGCTGCATGCTTCATTCGTTGTGCAACCATCTCCATGCCAAAAACGTTTCAAACATCTGGACATTTCAATCTGAGATGGCGCAATTTAACTTGCGAGGCAAAATCCACGAATAGTGATTTTTATGAGGGCTGTTTTACAGTTGTTTTACTATCTCGTCGCGGATGAGATCGCCCATCTCGGATGTGGTTGCCAGTGTGTAATCTTCGTTGCAGAGATCCGCAGTGCGCAGAGGCTGTTCTAATGCAGCTTCCAACCCTTTGCGAATTGCTGTGGCAGCCGCAGGTTCGTCGAAATCGTCAAGCATCATTGCGCAGGATAGAATCATTGCGATTGGGTTGGCTTTCCCTTGACCCGCAATGTCCGGCGCAGACCCGTGGACTGGTTCGAATAGACCAATGCCACTGCCGATGCTTGCGGATGGTAGGAGACCGAGAGAGCCGCCAAGCGTGGCGGATGTGTCGGAGAGAATGTCGCCGAAGATATTTCCAGTCAGAATCACATCGAATTGACGCGGGTTAATTACCATCTGCATTGTTGCGTTGTCGATATACATGTGGTCGAGCTCGACATCGGAGTATTCCGCTTCGTGTAGAGTTTTTACGGTGTCGCGCCAGAGGCGAGAGACTTCTAACACGTTGGCTTTGTCCACGGACATAACCTTGTTGCGGCGTTTGCGTGCCCATTCAAATGCCACGCGAGCCACCCGCTCAATTTCATCAACGCTGTAGCGCATTGTGTTGAATGCCTCGTTGCCATCGTTGCCGACCGGTTGACCGAAATAGATGCCACCCGTCAGCTCGCGAACTGTGAGCAAGTCGACACCAACCACTGCACTTTGGCGCAAGGGAGAGGACTCTGCTAATGACAACGGCACTGCAACGGGGCGTAGGTTTGCAAATGCATCGAGTTCTTTACGGATTTTCAGTAGTCCAGATTCCGGACGCATTGCTCCGGTCAATTCGTCCCATTTTGGACCACCAACTGCGCCGAGGAGAACCGCGTTGGATGCCTTACAAGCATCGATCGTGCTTTGCGGCATTGGATCGTTGTGTGCATCGATCGCCGCGCCGCCCGCATTTGCAGTGGTGTATTCAAGGTTAAAGGTCGATTTTTCTGCGATTGCGTCGAGAACTTTTACGCTTTCCGCGATAACTTCTGGACCGATCCCGTCGCCGGGTAAAAGACAAATTTTGTATGTTTTAGACATGCGTTCCTGCTTTCCTTTTTATAGAATTCATAAATCAATAGTAGACTCTACTCATTCCAGCCCCCTTTAGAAAGGAAACAATATGAAATTCAACGAACTTGCAAAACATCGACGCAGCGATTGGCGCCGACCACATGACCCTCGCCACCGAAGAACTCGGACTCGGAACATGCTGGATTGGTGCTTCCGACTCAGAAATTGTCCGCAACAAATGGAGACGGAAAAGCGCTGTTGGTTTGCGGTCGATTCGTTGCGCAAACTCGCTCCTGCCAGTTTCCCAGCAATGGAGGAGCCTGCCACGTTTTCCACGTTTTTATTGCGCTCTCTCGTGGCTAATAGAGCTTCCAATGTTTGGAGGATTTTACTTTTTATACACCTTGCGTTCCTGATAGCCGGTGTGGAGCAGTTCGTGCGCCTTATGGCTCATGGGTTCACCGAGGAAGTCCTTGTAGATTTTGGTGATCATCGGGTTGTGGTGTGAACAGCGGCGCACGCTTTTTTCATCGTCTGTATAAATGCCTGCTGTGCGTTTTGCACGGATTTCGTCGGTCGCGCCGTGGGGCTGGCCACCGCCACCAATGCAACCGCCGCGACATGCCATGACTTCGATGAAGTGGTATGGCGTTTCTTCGCCATTTTCTTTTGCGGCGCGAATGGTGTCGAGTAGGGCTTCGACGTGTCCCATCTGATGGGCAACGGCGATGCGTACCCTGGTTCCTTTGATGTCAATTTCCGCAGCTTTGATTCCTTCCATTCCGCGAACATCCATGAAATTAACGTCTTCGAGATCCTCTTTTGTGATGAGGAAATAGGCGCTTCGTAGTGCGGCTTCCATCACTCCGCCAGTGACCCCAAATATGGTTCCGGCACCAGAGTATTCACCCAGCAAGCTATCGGCTTTTTCTTCTTGCAGGGTTTTGAAGTCGATGCCGGCTTGTTTGATCATGCGTGCAAGTTCGCGAGTGGTGATGGATAGATCCACATCTTGGAAGCCGGATGCGCCCATGCTTTCGCAACGATTTACTTCAAATTTTTTGGCGGTACAAGGCATCACAGAAACAACGAACATGTCTTTTGCTTCGATGTTGGACTGTTCAGCGTAGTAGGTTTTTGCCATGGCACCGAGCATCTGCTGTGGAGATTTCGCCGACGAGAAGTTGGGGATGAAGTCGGTCGCGTATTTCTCCATGTAATCTGTCCATGCAGGACAGCAGGAGGTGATCTGCGGGAGGACTCCGCCTTCGGTAAAGCGTTGCACAAATTCACTACCTTCTTCGAGGATGGTGAGGTCGGCGGAAAAGTTGGTGTCGAAGATGGCATCGAAGCCGATGCGGCGAAGGGCGGCGTAGAGCTGTCCGGTCATCAGTTCGCCGGGTTCCATGCCGAAGGCTTCGCCAATGGCGACGCGTACGGCTGGGGCAATTTGTACGACGCAATGCTTTTTGTTTTCTTCGATGGCATTCCATACGAGACGGGTTTGGTCGTTTTCGTAAATGGCACCAACGGGGCAATGCGCTGAGCACTGTCCGCATTTGATGCATGGGCTTTCGTCGAGACTAACGTCGGCAGCTGGCGCCATGCGGGTATCGTCGCCACGCCCGATGAATTCGAGTGCCCAAACGTTTTGCATGTCTTGGCAGACTTGGGTGCAGCGTCCGCAGGAGATACATTTCTCGGGGTTGAGAACGATGGAGCCGGTTGAGTTATCGACCGGAAGATCGCGGAGGCGTTCTTCGTAAGGAACGTCGCGGATTCCAAATTCCTCGGAGAGGGTTTGTAGTTCGCAGTTTCCGTTGCGACCGCATTGTAGGCAGTCGTTCGGATGCGTTGAAAGCGTTAGTTCAAGCACGGTGCGGCGGACTTTTACGATCTCAGGGTCGTGCGTGATGATTTTCATACCAGGTGCGGCAGCGGTTGCACAGGCACGCAACATCTTTGGCGAGCCTTCCACTTTGACCACGCAGATTCCGCAAGCGGCCCACGGTTCGAGGTCGCTGTGGTAGCAGAGTGTTGGGATTTTTACGCCTACTTGTTTTGCAGCGTCGAGAATCGTGGTTCCAGCCTCAACCGATACAGGAATTCCGTTAATTTCGAGTTCAATTTTGTTCATGATTTTTTTCTCCGAAAAAAGATTAAAACGCCGTTTTGCGGCTCGTTAAAGTTGTTTGAATTGGTTAAATCGAAATTCGATATTCCTAGTTCCGTATTCGATGTTCTGCCGTCGACTACCCTTTATCTATGGCGTTAAATTTGCAGGTGCTGAAACACTGTCCGCATTTGATGCATTCTTTTTGATCGATGGTGTGTGGTTTTTTCACTTCCCCATCGATGCAGTTTACGGGGCAGACTCGTGCGCAGGCAGTGCAGCCGATGCATTTGTCGTTGATCGTGTAGGTCAGCATTTCTTTGCATTTTCCCGCCGGACACACTTTATCTTCAATATGTGCGCGGTACTCCTCTTCAAAATATTTGAGAGTAGACATCACTGGATTCGACGCGGTCTGTCCTAGACCGCAAAGCGAGGCTTTACGCATTGCCTGACCAATATCCTTCAGCTTTTGCACGTCCTCTGGCTCGCCCTGACCTTTGCTGATGCGGTCAAGAATGTTGTAGCAGGAACGACCACCAATTCGGCAGGGTGCACATTTTCCGCACGATTCATCGACGGTAAATTCGAGGTAGAATTTGGTGACATCGATCATGCAATCGTCTTCGTCCATCACGATCATTCCGCCGGAGCCCATCATAGACCCGATGGCATGGAGGCTTTCGTAGTCGATGGGTGTATCGAGGAATTCGGGGGTAATACAACCTCCGGAAGGACCACCCGTCTGCGCGGCTTTGAACGGCTTACCGCTATCAATTCCGCCGCCAATATCATAAATGATCTCACGAAGGGTTGTACCCATTGGAACCTCGATGAGACCCGTGTTATTGATTTTTCCGGTGAGCGCGAAAACCTTTGTTCCTTTAGAAGTGGCGGTTCCGATATTGCTGAACCATTTCGAGCCTTTAAGGAGAACAACAGGAATGTTCGCCCAGGTCTCGACGTTATTAATGACCGTTGGCTTGCCCCAAAGACCTTTGACAGCAGGGAAGGGGGGGCGTGGAACCGGCATCCCGCGTTTGCCTTCGATGGAAGCGAGTAGGGCGGTTTCTTCGCCGCAAACAAACGCGCCAGCGCCGAGACGTAATTCAATGTCGAAGGAGAAGTCGGTACCGAGAATTTCATCGCCGAGCAAGCCGTATTCCTTGGCTTGTTTGATGGCGAGGTTTAGGCGATCGATCGCCAAAGGGTATTCCGCACGGATGTAGATATACCCTTTGCTTGCGCCGATGGTGTAACCAGCAATTGCCATCGCTTCAAGAACCGTATGGGGATCTCCTTCGAGAACAGAACGATCCATATAGGCACCGGGATCACCTTCATCAGCATTACAAACAACATATTTTTGATCGGCTTCAACCGCTTTTGAGAAGCCCCATTTCGTGCCGGTTGGGAAACCAGCTCCACCGCGACCCCGTAAACCGGAGGCTTTGATCTCCTCCAATACATCGTCTGGGGTCATGTCGAATAATGCTTTTTCAAGTGCGCCGTACCCGTCGCGGGCGATATATTCGTCGATGATTTCTGGGTTGATGACTGCACAGTTGCGCAAAACAATGCGGAATTGTTTATGGTAAAAACCAATATCGTCGCTCGGTGAATCTTTGCCGGGCTCTTTATAAAGGAGACGCTTAATCGTGCGACCCTTAATGATTTGCTCGTTAATGATTTCTTTGGCGTCCTTTGGACCCACTTTAACGTAGAAATTTTCCTCGGGAAGGATTTTCACGATTGGACCCTCACCGCAGAACCCGAAACAGCCCGTTTTCACGAGCTGCACTTCCGTTTCAATCCCAGCTTCGGTGATCTCTTTTTCGAGAGCATCGTAGAGAGCTTTGCCTTTGTTGGATTCGCAGGCAGTGCCAGCGCAGACTAGAATGTAGTTTTTATATGCCATGATTATTTTCCCCCTTTTTCGATGATGTCCATCGAGGGTTTGTCAAAAATATGATCGCTCACAAGAGCGGTTCCGGTCAAATGATCGCGAACAATTCGACGGGCCGTCTCCTCATCGACATTGCCATAAACAACATGTGGCATGTTTTCGGTTGCCACTTCCACGGTAGGTTCCGAGAAACATAAACCCATGCAACCCGTTTGCTTGATGACGATGTTCGTTATCTCGAGTTTTTCCATTTCGTCGAGGAACGCATCGAAAACGCTTTTAGCGCCGGCGGCAATCCCGCAGGTTCCCATTCCAATGACGACTTCGCCGCTTTTGGCTTCGCCATCGCGTTGGCTCATCGCTTTTTTCTTGCTGTTGCGCAATGCGCGTAAATCATCCAAAGTTAGTTTTTTCATAGCGTTATCCTGCCTTTTCTAAATTTTCTTCCATAGATTCAATGTAGGCTTTAATCAGTGTTAGGTTCTGCGAATCGTTTAGATCACCGAGCGTTTCCACGAGCTCCTCCCGAGTAACCGAGTAGTCGTCCGTTTCGGTTTTTCGCACGATACTCAGATTCCCTTGGGTGGGTTGCGAGAGCATAAGAGTCGCCGTAGAAGCAAAGTGTCCGAATGGCGGAAGATCCATGTGTTGCGCTTTCGCGTAGAAATGAACCTGAGTTCCATGCCCTTCCTCGCTTTCAATGGTTGCGAGACCATCGGCAGCTTCTGCGGTTTGAAGCAAAAAAGGGAGTCCCAAACCAACACGGCGATGGGCGTGTTTTTCGCCGTCACTATAGAACGGGTCGATTGCCTTGGTTTGCGTTTCTTTGCTCATACCTTTGCCATTATCCTTGATCGTAAACTCAATTTGCTCTTTTGTTTCAATAATAGTTAGTTCGATTTCCGAGGCATCCGCCTCTGTGGAATTTTGAACTAGATCCATCATTAGATCGCAGAGCGTTGCGTGCACTTATTTTCCTTTAAAATGAGCTAGAATTTTTTTGCAATCTTTTGTTTTTACGTTTCCGTAAACCTTTCCATTCACCGTTAGAACCGGAGCAAGTCCGCAACAACCGATGCAACGAACAGCTTCAATCGAAAATTCACCGTCATCTGTAACCGTATTGATCCCAACCCCCAATAAGCGTTCGAATTCGAGGATTAGATCTTCGCCACCTTTAAGGTAGCAGGCGGTTCCCATACAAACGGCGATCTGGTTCTTTCCGGGTTTTGTGAGTCTAAAGAGGTGATAGAATGTGATCACGCCATAGATTTTTGCGACAGGTACGTCGAGTCGGTCGGCGACTTCAAAGGCAATCTCACGAGGGATATAGCCAAAATGTTCCTGCACCTTGTGCAGAACCATAATCAGGTTCCCTTCTTTTTCTTTCCACTCTTCAATGAAGCTGATTAATTCAGCTGTTAATTTGTTCTCAGGCATAGCGTTCTCCAAATTGAGCTCGCAGAGTACGCTTTCGCAGAACGAGTTCAATTAAAATGTGATCAATTTGTTATTTTATACCCAGTATAGATAATACCTGAATCCGTTAGATGAATTCTAAAAAATATGCGTTACCTATTGGGCTGGAACGGCTAATATAGCCGGACAATCAAATCATAAACCAACCCAACAGGTGGGAAAATGAAACACTATAAACTGGCTCGTGGCAACTCTGAAATCAACTTGACCGGCGGAAATCATCTCTGCGGGCTTTTTCTTGTCAGCGGCGGCGTGAAATGTGCCGGTTTGCGGCGGTTTGAAATGTCCTCATGGATTTCGCTTCTTTAGCAGTCGCAAACAACATTGTATTTTTAATTACTCTTCGCCGCTGCGTCTTGTTTTTTTGAGCCGATTCGGCGCATCAAGCTTTTGCTGTAATTGGGTATGGTAGACTGTAAAGCAAAATGCCCTCTTTTTGAAAGGTTCGACTTTTTCATGCTGCCAGTTCCTGAATGAATAGTTCTTCGGCGGTTTTAAACTGTAAGATTTTTCGGGGATAATTATTAATCCAGTCCTCGATCCGCTGGATTTCTGCGCAAGTAAATTTGGAGATGTCACTTCCTTTTGGGATGAAGCGGCGAATCATTCTATTGGTGTTAACTTCTCTTTTTCATTCGCGTCCAATCAGTCGTTCCGCTTCGTTCATGAATTGATTCACGTCTTTAAATCGACGGTAGACGGAGGCGAAGCGAACGTAGGCAACTTCATCGAGCTTTTCTAGGGCTTCCATCACGTTGGATCCGATGGCAGTTGTTGGGATCTCGCGCTCGTATTTTGCTTCTACGTCTGTGATGATGTTGGTCGCCATTTGTTCGATTTGTTGTGTGCTGATTGGGCGTTTTTGGCAGGCTATGACTAGGCTTTGCATCAGCTTTTCGCGCGAGATGTTTTCGCGTCGACCGTCGCGTTTGATCACATGTAGAGCGGCTCGCATGACTTCTTCGTAGGTGGTGAAGCGGTGTCCGCAGTTGAGGCAGAGGCGTCGGCGCCGAATGGAAGCTCCTTCGCGGACTTCCCGGCTGTCGATCACCTTGTTTTCTCGGTGTTCACATTGTGGGCATTTCATTGAAGGTTCTCCGGTTTCTTAAAAGGGTAGACCTTAGCCCGCTTTCTTGCAAATTGAAACTAAAAAAAACGTTTTTTTCGGCTTTGCTTCTCGGTTTCGATCACTTGTATCAATTCGCCGAGTGCTTCGTTTAGGTTGTCGTTGATGATTTGATGTTGGTAGTGGTTGCGTTGTTTCATTTCGTCTTCGGCGTTGTTCATGCGGTTTTCGATGACTTCTCGTGTGTCGGTCGATCGTCCGTATAGGCGTTTTCTAAGTTCTTCCATGGAGGGCGGCGCAATGAAGATATCTACGAATCCGACCCGAACGGGGTCTTGTGGAGGTAGTTTTTTGCAGGCTTCTCGGATTTGTTTTGCGCCTTGAACGTCTATATCCATGATGATGTCGCGTCCGTCGGATAGTGCTTTTTCGATGGTTTGTTTGAGGGTTCCGTAGAGGTTTTGATGCACTTCTGCGTGTTCTATGAATTCTCCGTTGGTTGCGCGTGTTGAAAATTCTGTTTTGGAGAGGAAGTGATAGTGTTCGTGGTTTTTTTCTCCTTTTCTCGGATGGCGTGTTGTGCAGGAGGTGGAGTATGTCATGTGTGGGTAGTGTTTGACTAAGCGATTGCATAGCGTCGATTTCCCGGCTCCGGATGGGGCGGATATTACGAGGAGTAGTGCTTTTTTGTTTTTCATGGAGTGTTATTCGACGTTTTGAACTTGTTCGCGAATGCGTTCGAGTTCTGTTTTGAAGGCGACGACTTGTTGGGTGATTTCTAGGTTGTTTGCTTTGGAGCCGATGGTGTTGATCTCGCGCAATAATTCCTGTACGAGGAAATCGAGCTCGCGTCCGACGGGTTCTTCGGAATGTAGGCGCGAACGGAATTGTTTGATGTGGCTGTTTAGCCGAGTGGTTTCTTCTGTGATGTCGCTTTTCTCGCCAAATAGCGCGATTTCTTTGAGGATGCGTTCGTCTTTTTCGAGGTTCTCTATCCCTATTTTTTCCAAGCCTTGGAACATTTTTTTCCGACGTTTGGAAACCACGTTTGGTGCTTGTGTGATTATTTTTGTGAGCATTGTTTCGAGTGCTTCGAGTCGATTCGTCAAGTCTTCGGCGAGCTCACATCCTTCTTTTGTTCGCATTTCCACTAATTTCTCTAGTGCATCGAGCCAGGCTTTTTCCAGGGTTTGAAATAGTTTGTCCGACTTTTTTTCCAAGGTTTGGACGTCGAGCAGGTTCGGGATCCGCATCAACATCGATGCGCTTAGGTCGTCCTTGAGCTGTAATTTTTTTGCAGAGGCTCGGAGTTTTTCGACGACTGCTTCTGCCCGTTTTTGATCGACCTTTACTACGGTTTCGCCATCCGAAATCTCTAAGCGAACGGTTCCGGAAATGTGTCCGCGTGAGAGATGTTTGTGAGTGATTTTCTGCAAACGTGGCTCGAACGGAACCAGCTGTGGCGGGAGGCGAAGCGCGATTTCGAGTTGCTTGCGGTTCACACTCGTCAGCTCTACGGAGATTGATACGCCTTCCGTTTGTGCGCTACCCGCTCCAAATCCTGTCATGCTTGTGAACATATTTATCTCCTGTGTTTTGTTTGTTTTTTCAGTTCGTTGGCGACCCATGCGACCCCTTCCCATCCGTACGGTGCGTATTCGTGCCCGCCGGGTGTTTCTTGATAAAAGTGCGCTTGGTTATTTTTTAGAAGAAGTTCGTGTAGGGCTCGGTTTTCGCGAACGATGCGTTTGTTGTCGTCCTGCCCAACGGTAATGCGCAGTTTAAGGTTTGGGCGAATGAGCGCGGTCATGAAGTTGTCTGGGAATGCGGCACGCAGTTCTTCGTCGCTCATCAGGTCTTCGATGAAGCTTCCGCGATGGTCTTCCGGCGGCATGTAACGTAGCGATCCGCAATGAATCGCGCCGACCGTGAAGAGTTCTGGATAGCGACAAAGCAAACTGATTGTTCCAAATCCGCCCATGCTGTGCCCAGAAATCCCACGTCCGGCAGATTTTCCAAGGGTTGGAATTGCGTTTTCTACGTATGGAATTAGTTCTTTGATGATGTGCGATTCGTACTGGCTTTTTGCAACACGCGGGCTGTCGATATACCACCCTGCCCCGCCGTTGACTTTCACCACCGCAACGCCGAGCGTATTTACCCAGTCTTGGATGGATGTGTATGCATGGCCATCGATTGTCATTTCGCGTTTAAATGGTTTTGTGGCGGTTTCAAAAAAGGTGCGTTTTGTCGGTGCTGGATTGTAGGCGCCTTCCCCGCGCATTAACCCGTGCAGATCATAAATCACCGGGAATGGACCGTCGCTATCGGGAACGATCGCGGCGAATGGAACCTCAGTCTGCAGGAAACTGCTCTGAATTGTTTCAACTGTTTTTAGCATGTTGAGCCTCCTTCCATTCTGCGATCTGTTGAACATCTTTATCGCCGCGCCCGGAGACATTTATGATCAATAGATCCTCTTTCGTGAATTTTTCGGCATTCTGAATCACCCAAGCAACGGCGTGGGAGCTCTCGAGCGCCGGTAAAATGCCTTCCCATTGAGCGAGCTTGTCGAAGCCCATCACGGCTTCGATATCGTCGACGGATGTGTATTCTGCGCGTTTGAGATCGTGAAGCAGTGCGTGTTCTGGGCCGACGGTCGCGTAGTCGAGTCCTGCGCTGATCGAATGGGTCAGGCGGATTTGGCCGTCATCGTCTTGAAGAACATAGCTTTGAGTTCCTTGCAAAACACCAACCCTACCGTCGGCGAAACGTGCGGCATGTTGACCGGTTTCGATTCCAAAGCCGCCGGCCTCAACACCGATTAGCCGAACGCCATCATCCTGTATGAATGGATGAAACAACCCGATTGAATTGCTTCCGCCTCCGACGCATGCAACGAGCGCGGTTGGGAGCCGTCCCTCTGCCTTGAGTATCTGATTGCGAGCCTCCAGACCGATCACGCTCTGGAAATCGCGAACCATCATCGGGTACGGATGTGGGCCCAGCGCTGAACCGAGAATATAGTGCGTGTTCCGAACATTGGAAACCCAGTCGCGGATGGCCTCGTTCACCGCCTCCTTGAGCGTCTTTTGCCCAGCGGTTACTGCGACCACTTTTGCGCCGAGGCTTTCCATACGGAACACGTTGAGCGCTTGACGTGCCATATCCACTTCGCCCATATAAACCGTGCAATCCATTCCGAACATTGCGCAAACTGTCGCCGTTGCAACGCCGTGTTGACCCGCACCGGTTTCAGCGATGATCCGTTTTTTGCCCATCCGCTTTGCGAGCAGAATCTGGCCCATGGAATTATTGATTTTGTGTGCGCCTGTGTGGCAGAGGTCTTCGCGTTTGAGATAGATCTTTGGCCCGTCGAGCTCCCTCGTCATACGTTCCGCGAAGTAGAGCGAGGTCGGGCGTCCGACATATTCGCTAAGGTAGTAATCGAGCTCCTTTTTAAATTCTGGGTCTTTCCGCGCATCCAGATAAACGCGCGTCAATTCGCTAAGGGGTTCCATCAGTGTTTCGGGCACAAACATTCCGCCGTACGGTCCGAAATGGCCTTGATTGTCAGGTTGAGTAATTTTCATAGAGTACAAGGTAAGCAAACCACGCCATCTTTTCCACAAAAAGTTGACAAAACGTTTTCCTGCGCTTACGTTTGCGGTACGAATAGAACGAAGAATGCACATACAAAAGGTCTCCAAAATGCTGTTTAACTCTATCGATTTTTTCATTTTCCTTCCTGTTGTCTTTTGCCTCTACTGGACCCTTCGGAATCTTCGCGTGCAAAACCTTTTGATCGTTGTCGCGAGCTATTTCTTCTACGGCTGGTGGGACTGGCGGTTCTTGTTGTTAATTCTGCTTAGCACTCTGGTGGATTATTCCGTAGGGCTAGGGCTTTCCGCAACACGCAATCCGAGCAAACGAAAATGCCTACTCTGGCTCAGTATCATCGTGAACCTAGGCGTTCTTGGGTTCTTCAAGTATTACAACTTTTTCCTGGAGAATTTCATCTCCGCTTTCTCGTTTTTTGGGAACGAGATTTCCACCTCATCCTTGAACATCATCCTGCCGGTTGGAATCAGCTTCTACACGTTTCAAACCCTCAGCTACACGATCGATGTCTACCGAGAAAAATTGGCGCCCACCAAGGACCTCGTCGCCTTCTCCGCCTTTGTCAGCTTTTTCCCTCAACTGGTCGCGGGTCCAATTGAACGGGCGACGCACCTGTTGCCGCAGTTCTATTCAAAACGTACGTTCGATTGCGCCGTAGCCAGCGACGGTATGCGGCAAATCCTCTGGGGGCTATTTAAGAAGGTTGTCATTGCCGATAATTGCGCAGTCATCGTTAATGAGGTTTTCAGCCACTCGTCGGAGTTTTCTGGAAGCACCCTATTGCTGGGCGTTCTATGCTTCTCGTTTCAGATCTACGGAGATTTTTCTGGGTATTCCGACATCGCGATCGGAACCTCGCGCCTGTTCGGATTCGATCTGATGCAGAATTTTGCCTTTCCTTATTTTTCTCGCGATATCGCAGAATTTTGGCGCCGGTGGCACATCTCGCTTTCCACTTGGTTTCGCGACTACCTCTATATCCCTCTCGGCGGGAGTCATGGAAAACCCTCTGCAAGAATCAGGAATATTTTCATCATTTTCGTTGTGAGTGGCTTCTGGCACGGAGCCAGCTGGACGTTCATCGTTTGGGGTGCAATGAATGCGCTCTATTTCATCCCTCTCCTGCTCACAAAGAGGAATCGGTCAAACATTGGCACCGTTGCCGATGGCAAAAAACTCCCATCTTTTCGTGATGTCGGTTCCATTCTCGCCACGTTCTGCCTAACAAGCCTCACCTGGGTTTTCTTCCGAGCCGAGAGCGTCGGGAGCGCGATGCGTTACATCGGCGGGATCTTTTCACCCTCTCTTTTTTCAGCACCAGAAGTGGAGATCGATAAGTTGGGCTGGTACATCCTGCTGTTTATCATTCTGGAGTGGTCTGGAAGACATCAACAATATGCCATTGAAAACGTAGGTTTGTCTTGGAGTCGTCCGCTTCGCTGGACGATGTACATTGGAATACTGTTTTTCATTGTCAGCTGGGGTGGCGACGGAAACCAAACCTTCATTTATTTTCAGTTTTAGGGCGATCCAATTATGAAAACATTCCTGAAAAAAATCTTCTTGTTCACTGCCGTATTAACGCTCCTTTTTTCTGGGGTTTTTCTACCCGCTACCCCGCGAATCAAACACTCTCTGATCTTTGCGGATGCCCAAAAGGACGCTCTACTCCGCGAAACAGCCTCGCCTCGGATCATTTTTATCGGCGGTTCCAATCTTAGCTTCGGGCTGAACAGTCAGATGATTAAGGATTCGACGGGTTTCAACCCTATCAACACAGGAATTCATGCCAAACTTGGGCTGAAATACATGCTCGACAACACCCTCCTTCACGTACGTCCGGGCGACACGCTTATACTTGTGCCGGAGTACGACTATTTTTTCCAACCCTACGACATCTTCTCGAAGGAGCTATCCAGAATCATCTTTGATGTTGATTTTTCGAAAATCCGGCTTTTGAATAAAAACCAGCTATCCAAGCTTGCCCGCCGCGTCCCGAAATATTTGTTAACCAAAATCAAACCGAAAGAATACTGGGGTTTTGATATAAGCAAAACCTACGGTCGAGACTCATTTAATCAATACGGCGACGTCGATGCCCATTGGGAAATGCAAGGGCGAAAGCCTCGCTTACATACGATTACGGGCAACTATAACCCAGAGATTGTTGCACGAATTAAGGAGTTCGAGAAGAGTGTGAAAACAAAGGGTGCGACCTTATACCTCTCCTTTCCTGGGCTTCATCAACAATGCGTTGATGCGCAGGCGGATAAAATCAAGAAGGTTGAGTCTGCTTTTCATGAAAACAATTTGAATGTGCTTGGAAACGCTTTGCGCTACTCCATGCCGACCCCCATGATGTTTGATTCCGCATACCACCTGAATAAAACAGGCGTAGATTTGAGAACTCGGCAATTCATCGAGGACTTCTCAAACAGAAAACCGTCGTTTTAGAACCTGAAATAGATGAACGGGTTGTGCGTCCCAGACGCGAGCGACATGGCACTCAGCAGAAAAACCGCAGCCAGCGCAAGCCCCTTCAGAAACTCATAGCCGCCTGCATATACCGGATGACGCGCAGCAACACGTCGCAGCCAGGTCTGCGCCTTCACGAGAATAGGCATAGAGAACAGTGCGCCGTAAAGGATCGCGGCAATCACGTCGCGTGAGAGCCAATCCTGAAGCAGTAGTGCGCTGGTTGTTGCCGGAGCAAAACCGGCCATAGATTTCAAAATGAGAACCGATTGAGCAAACGATTCGGTTGCGAACAAAAACCAGCCGACCATGACAACCAACAACGTGTAGAGATGCTGAAAAACCCTCGGCATCCGTTCGATTTGACGGCGCAACCCGATCCGTTCGAGAACGAGAAAAAGGCCATGATAAAGTCCCCAAGCAACATAAGCCCAGTTCGCCCCGTGCCACAAACCGCACAGAAAGAACACCGTGATCAGATTAAAATAGGTTCTCCCGGAGCCGTTCTTGCTCTCGCCCAAAGGGATATAAAGGTAGTCGCGAAACCAGCTGGAAAGCGAGATATGCCACCTTCGCCAGAAATCTTGAATGGAGCGAGCGGTGTATGGATAGTTAAAGTTTTCGAGGAACTCGAACCCAAACATGCGACCCAGCCCAATCGCCATATCGCTATAGCCGGAAAAATCATAGTAGATCTGGATTGTATAACAAACAGTGACCACCCAGTCCTGCGGAGTTGTTAACTGTTCTGGACTCAACGCAAAAATATTATCCGCCGCCCGAGCGACGGTGTTGGCTACAAGTACTTTTTTCCCGAGCCCCAAAACAAAACGAGTTACGCCGGAGGAAAACAAAGCACTCGACATCTTGCGGTGAACCAGCTGATAAGCAACATCGCAATAGCGAACAATTGGACCCGCTACGAGCTGTGGGAACAAGGTGACAAAGCAGGCGAAATCGATCAGATTGCGCGTGGCCTTCACATGCCCGCGATACACGTCAATCGTATAGCTCATGGATTGGAACGTATAAAAACGGATCCCAAGCGGAAGCGTGATGCGCATCACATCCGTCAAACGCAACGCTTCCGGCATCCATGCATTAAAACTATCGACCCCGAAATTAAAGTATTTAAAAAAGCCAAGAAAAAGAAGATTCGAGGAGAGCGAAATAAGTAGCCCAGCCCGTTGTACGCCCGAGCGGCGCTCACCCTCCTTCAGCACTTCAATTCGACCTTTATGAATGGCGCCTGAGATCAATAAACCACAGAAAAAGTCGATAAACGTTGACGCGATAACAATCCAGACCAACCACGCTTCGCCCCAAAAGTAGAACACCAGGCTGACGCACAAAAGAAACAGGTTGACTGCACGACGAAAAACCGTTGCGTTCTTGTGCCTCAAGGAAACCGGAAGAAAAAGCAGATGATATACAACCAAAACAATCGGCAAAAACAGGAACAAAAATGTGATTGAACTAAAAACCATTACTCCGCCCTCTCTAAACCGAGCTTCTGAACATAGAAATGGTCTTTGCGCGGCACTGCTGACTGGGCTTGTTTTTGGAATCGCGCTCGGCCCATGCACCTTCGCATTTATGGCTCCAATTTTGGCGGTCACATTTAAACTCAGCGCGGAAGCTCCGGTTTTTGCGTATTCGCTCATTCTACTCTACGGCATGGGCCACTGCGCTGTAATTGCTCTTGCGGGAACCTCTGCCGAAACCATCCAACGCTGGCTGAACTGGAACGAAAACTCGAAGGGCGCCATGCGACTTCGTAAAATCTGCGGAGGTCTGGTTTTGCTCGCCGGACTCTACCTTGTTTACACCGCGATCTAATGAAAGGAATTTAAAATGAAAAAAATGAAAATCATGTTTCTATGCACCGGCAACTCCTGCCGGAGTCAGATGGCCGAAGGCTGGGCGCACGCGCTCAAAAGCGATGTATTGGAGCCATACTCCGCAGGCATCGAAACCCACGGACTCAACCCGAACGCCGTCAAAGTCATGGCGGAGGCTGGGGTTGATATCTCGGGACAGAAATCCGAGAACATTCGTGATCTACTCGATATCGACTTTGATGTCGTCGTCACGGTTTGTGGACACGCCAACGAAACCTGCCCCATCTTTCCGGAGAATGCGCGAATCGTACACGTCGGATTCGACGATCCTCCAAGAATGACACCGTCCACCGCATCCAAAGAAGAAAAACTCAATGCCTTCCGACGCGTCCGCGACGAAATTAAAATCTTTGTTAAGACGCTGCCAGACGCAGTAGAATTTTAACGAAAAAGAGAAGAATAACCCCACGGATGAATGGCACTAAATTAAGGGGTTTTAGGCGGAATGCAGGCGGTCTTGAATTTGCAATACTAAAAATAAAACAAAGAAAACGGGAAGGATCAGTTTTTGATCACGAATAGCGCGAATTTACACGAATGGGACTAAAATAGATAAGAGTTGAGCCTGAAACGATTCGTGTAGATTCGTGGATGAACCGTTCCTTCGTCACTATTTTTGAATACAAAAATTATGTGTCGCTTCGCTCGCGCGTGATCAAAAACAGCTGTAGAATCGTGCTTGCGGTTGTAGCGGAAGGGGCTTAACTTAGTGCCATTCATCCGTGGGAACCCTCTCTAATCTGAACAAAGGAAAAACACTATGACCGATTGCTGCTGCAAAAAACCGTGCGCCCCGAAGCGTGAACCTTGGATGACGGGCGATGTCGAAACGCCGGTCGGAAAAGTTCCAACCATTGGAACACGCTTAACCCTGCGCGACGAGCTCGGCGCTCTAAAAGTACGTTTCGCCATCGGACGCAACAACTACACCATCGAGCCAGGCCTCTATGCCATCGGCGAACCAACGCCCGAATCGCCCGTTTTCGTCTCCGCCAACTACAAACTCTCATTCGACCACCTGCGTTGTGCGCTCGGCGGCACCGACGGATGGGTTCTCGTCCTCGACACAAAAGGCATCAACGTCTGGTGCGCGGCGGGGAAAGGAACCTTCGGAACGGCGGAAATCGTCAACCGCGTACAACAAACAAAAATCGATCAGATCGTTTCGCATCGCAAACTGATTGTCCCGCAGCTCGGCGCGCCGGGAGTATCCGCGCCCGAGGTAGCAAAACAATCAGGATTCGGCGTTCTCTATGGTCCCGTACGCGCCGAAGATCTACCGAAATTTCTCGCAGCCGAATTCAAGGCCACGCCAGAAATGCGCCGCGTCCGCTTTACACTTCGCGACCGAATCGCCGTCATTCCAGTCGAACTCGTGATTTGGTTCAAACAAGCCCTTGGACTCGCCATCGCCCTCGCCCTCCTCAGTGGAATCTCCCGAAATGGCTACAGCCTCGCGAACGCGCCGCACGCATTCGTGCTCGTCTTTACCGCCTGGCTAACAGGCGGCGCAGTGGTTCCACTTCTACTCCCCTGGATTCCAGCGCGAGCCTTCTCCTTGAAAGGACTCTGGGTGGGTCTAATGCTTTGGATCGTCCTCGGCTCAGCTAATCTATTGGGTGCCTCACCTCTCACCGAGCTCGGATGGGGACTTATACTCGTATCCGTCGTCTCTTTTATGGCGCTCAACTTCACAGGAACATCAACATACACATCGATGTCCGGCGTGAAAAAAGAGATGAAAATCGCGATTCCGATCCAGCTGATTGCAGCAATCTCCGGAACGGTTCTGATCATTATTGGAGGTCTACGCTAAGCTCTTTATGCCTCAAGAAAGACCCCAACGAAATGCCGAACCGTCCAACATACACCTATTTTGCTTAACACAGGAACCCTCTCATGAAACATCTAAAAAACGTCGTCACCCTGAAACTCGATGAAGAAAAATGTATTGGATGCGGACTCTGCAGCACCGTCTGTCCGCACGAAGTATTCAGCATTGTGGACAAAAAAGCGTACATCATCGACCTCGACGCCTGCATGGAATGCGGAGCCTGTGCTGGCAACTGCCCCATTGGCGCTCTATCCGTAGACAGCGGTGTCGGCTGCGCCAGCGGAATCATCAACGGACTCCTCAACGGCTCTGGAGAATGTTGTTGCGACAAAGGCGGCACCTGTGCATAAGCGCTGAGAAGAAACTTTTTGCAATCAAAATAGAGCCACAGAAACGGTTCAAAAGGCGCACGTCCAAGAAGATCCCATTTCAGTTCTTATCGGAATTCAGCTCTCACACGAAAATACATCTTTTCGTTTGAGCCAACAGGATGTACGAGTGTAAGAGGAGCATTAATTCCCTCACGAAAGTCTCCATCAGTCCATGAAGTTAGATTTGTGCTATATTCCAATGTGTAGGTGATGCCATTCTCACTGGGAACAACCACCTGAGCTATGCGAGGCGAATCACTGCTGAGGTTTATACTTGTAATCATGAACCTATCTGAAAGCATGGTCGATTGCAGGTCTTCCATATTGAGTGAGGCACGTCCGCCTGTGGCTTCCCAAAAATTATAACTAGAAGTACCCTCACTGCCTGCAAAACCAAAAGCCTGAGCATCCGCGTCATATTCCGCCCATTCGCTCAGTGTTAGCGGGGTATCGGTAAGGATGAGATAGAGAATGCGAAAGTTTTTTTGAGAAGTAGTGTTGTTTGGTAAACGAGTTCCATCTGTCGATATCACCTGCGACATTGTTGTTGTAGTGATACTCGTTGCGGAAAACGTGCCCGATTCGTAATCAACCCAAGAAAATCCGTTGGCAATTTTGATGTCGTGACTGATTTCGTCTGCACCAATCAGCCCCATGGTGTAGAGCTCGAGCTCGCTGTACGGCAGTGAATTTCCTCCATTAGCATTACCTCCGAAACCGCCAATATCCCCTGTGCGTGGATTCTTTGCCTGATATTTCCCATCTCCCAAATCCACAAGGCTACCGGATTTCCAACCTCCGAGTTGTCCACCAATACTCGAGTATCCCCAATGACCTCCTATATCAGTCGGTACCGATGTCATTGAATTGCCCCAGTTGTGGGCGAGTTCGTGTAGGCTTGGACCACTGGAAAGCCCACCGGTTGAAGTCAGGTGAATAGCTCCCTGAAGTTTGCCGGATGAGCCAAACAGCTTTGTAGAATCGAAGATTCCTTTGCCGATTCCTGTGATGTTGTTTTGGGCATTATAAAAGCGCCCGTAATATGACCCAGAAGGAACGGAGGCTTGTTTCGACGCGATGATGATGAAGTCAAATTCGTCGCTTAAATGCTCATAAACTCGCTCGGTGACACTGCGTGCTTCTGAAGTACTCATATCATCGAACGTGTCATTAAAGAGCAACGCGGATTCCAAAACTGCTATGCGACCAGATCCTAGTATAGTGAGGCTGTAGTCGGAGCCGGACAATGTGGTCATAGGGTCAGAGATGCCGGGGTTCGGGTCGATGCTGTCGAGAATACCATCACGATCTATGTCGCTGTTATAAGTGTAATCCCTGATGTTGTATGATCCGCTTCCTGGAGCGGTTTCACTCCAGAGACGAACATGAACGATCGAAGAGGACGGAACATCATTCACTGTGTGTGTCAACGTTCCAGAGCTAATATAGCCGGAGTTATAAATGTCGTAAGAACCACGTGTGGTTCCGACGTACAGAACGTAGCCGCCATCACCCGCTGTCCAGTTGAAAATCACGTTGGAATTACTGAAATTCGATCCTGGAATCGGGCTGATTATTACCGCGCTATCAGCGTGTAGAGAATACCCTGCGCACAAAAGCAAATAGAAAACAGATCGCCTAGCAATAAATAAAAAACGCTGCAAGTTGCTTTCTGCGAGTTCCAAAGATAGACATATATTCATCATCATGTTGCCTCTTATATTTTAACGCCGAACAGATCAGAGTCCTTTTCTGAACATCCTTGCCGATGTGCACCAGATTTTCTTTTATTTGGTTTTTTCAAAAACAGTCTCACCTTAAATGCTTGCAATCCTGAATTAGTTATCCCCTGAATCCGTTAGATAATTTCTAAAAAATATGCGTTACCTGTTGGGCTGGAAC
>JAOZMR010000165.1 GCA_029934215.1 Pontiellaceae bacterium
ACATTCATATTGCGAGGCAAAACCTGAAAACGGGCGTTTTGTATGAGGGCTGGTGTGCATTCGCGTCCATTCGTGGTTCAATCTCCCTCTTCATTCGCCATTGAAAAGGGGAGATGAACCACGAATGAACACCAATCAACACGAATCTTTTTTCCTTTGCAATGCCGCAATAACAGAATATCTTGACCTGATCGACGACCGCCGACATCGTACAGAAAAATCAATCGAATCATTTCTATCCTATGAACCCGAAAAATCTCCCAATCTACGAACTGCGCGATGATCTAGCCGATGTGTTGCTCTCCAATAATCGACTCCTTATTGAGGCGCCAACCGGTTCGGGTAAGTCGACGCAAATCCCGCAAATGGTGCTCGATTGCGGAAATGCTGGATTCGGCGAGGTTGTCGTCCTTCAGCCTCGTCGTTTGGCAGCGCGGCTTCTCGCTAAACGTGTCGCGTTTGAACGAAATGTCGAGCTCGGCGGCGAAGTCGGCTACCAAGTCCGTATGGAGCGCTTTGTGTCGGCGCGAACGATGATTCGCTACGTTACGGAGGGGATTCTCTTGCGCCAATTTTTGAGCGATCCTGAGCTTAAGGGTGTATCTACTATTGTTTTCGATGAGTTTCATGAACGTCATATCTATGGCGACATCACTCTCGCACGCGCTTTGCTTCTACAAAAGACCCGCCCCGACCTAAAAATCATCGTTATGTCGGCGACTCTTGAGGCTGGGCCGCTCCGTGATTATCTCGCCCCATGCTGCGAGCTAAAGAGTGAGGGGCGCATGTTCCCTGTCGATATCTGCTATTCGCAGAAACGAATCGATTTCAAACACGTCCCTGTTTGGGACGCCGCAGCCGATGCCTTTGAGAATGCGATTACGGGCGGAGACGAAGGCGATGTGCTGGTTTTCATGCCAGGTGCCTACGAAATCGCCCGCACGGTTGAAGCTGTTCGCAGCAAGAAATGCGCCCGCGAGTTCGCTGTACTTCCGTTGCACGGTGAATTGCGTGCGAACGAGCAGGACGCGGCGGTTGGAAACATCGGACAGCGCAAGGTTGTTGTTGCAACAAACGTCGCCGAAACCTCCATCACGATTGATGGCATACGCATCGTGATCGACTCAGGACTTGCTCGCATCGCCCGCTACGATCCACGCCGAGGAATCGATACCTTGCTCGTTGAACGAATCTCGCAAGCATCCGCCGCACAACGCGCCGGACGCGGCGGACGAACCGCTCCAGGAACCTGCATGCGTCTTTGGACAGAAAAGGAGCACGCCGCACGACCCGCGCAGGAGTTACCCGAGATTCTGCGCCACGATCTCGCGGAAGTCGTCCTGACCCTTAAGGCCAGTGGCATCACCGATATTGAAACGTTCCAATGGTTGGAAAAGCCGAATCCGGAATCGCTGAATCGGACGCTCACCCTGCTCACCGATCTCGGAGCCTGTACGTGCGGCGTCCATGCTGCCCTGACCCCGATCGGCAGCAAAATGGTTACATTCCCCATGCACCCGCGCTATGCCCGCATGCTGATTGCTGGCGAAAAGTACGAGTGCGTACGCCAGGCCTGCCTGATCGCCGCGCTCACGCAAGGGCGCAGCATCCTGGAACGCAATAAAGGAAAACAAACTCGTGGAGAACGCGACGATCAATTGGGCGACGACGGCATCTCCGACTTCAAACGCCTTATGCGTGCCTGGGTTTTCGCCGATCAAAACAACTATCGCGTCGACGCTTGCCGTAGACTTGGCGTACACGCCGGCGCCGCGCGACAAGTTAAACCGCTCTACGAACGATTCCTGAAAACCGCCCAAAAAGCAGGTCTCACCATCAACCAACGCCCGCCGGAAGATGAAGACCTTCAAAAATGCATTCTTGTCGCATTCTCCGACCAAGTTGCCAAACGGCGCGACCAAGGAACCCTCCACTGCGAAATCGTCCACAAACGCGCGGGCGATCTCGACCGCGATTCCATGGTGCGCGACGCCAGCCTATTTGTCGCCGCTCAGATTGCCGAAATTGAAGGAGCACGCGACCTAAAAGTGCGCCTCAACCTCTGCACCGCTATCGAAGAAAAATGGCTCGAAGAGCTCTTTCCTAACGACGTAATAGAAAAGAGCGAAACGATCTACAACCCCACCCTTAAACGAGCCGTTTCCAAGCATTGGAAAGAGTTTCGGGGTTTGGAACTTTGCTCCAAAGTAACACAGGATGTCGACCCGCAAGAGGCCGCAGAAATTATCGCCGTCGAAATCATGGCCGGACGCCTCGCCATACCGAAATGGGACGATCAGGTTGAGAAATGGATCACACGCGTAAACTGCCTCGCCGCCGCATGCCCCGACTACGGCATACCCGAAATCGACGAAGAAGCCCGCGAAATCATGATTCAAGAAATCAGCCTTGGAGCCGTCTGTCGGCGCGATCTAAAAGACCGCGCCGTTTGGAACGTCGTCAAATCGTGGCTCACGCCAATGCAGCGCGAGATGGTCGACAAACAAGTCCCCGAAAAGATCAAACTCCCCAGCGGTTTTGGATGCCGAGTTCGGTACGAAGCGGGTCAGCCCCCGACCATCGCCGCAACCATACAAAAGCTCTATGGACTCGAAGAAAGCCCAAAGATTGCATTTGGAAACCTCTCCATCGTCGTCGAAGCGCTCGCGCCCAACCAGCGACCGCAACAGAAGACCACCGACATGAAAAGCTTCTGGACAAACGCCTACCCGCTTCTCAAAAAAGAGCTCAAAGGACGCTACCCAAAACACGAATGGCGGTAATTTTCCCCAAAGGCGCCGAGTAGAAACAAGCTGGATCAGGTTTTCACATCCGCTATCGCTAGAGGAAAAAAGAGGGCATTTTTGATTGGAGATTGCCGATTGCCGATTGAAAGAAAGAGTTCCGAACCTTGGAAAATCGAAGATTTTTCATAAAACGTAGACGAGCGCTTCCAGCCTCGTTCCTTGGGTGAACTGAGGTTGAGACCGTAATTTAGCCACAAGAGAGGAGGCATTGTCGAATGGAGATTGCCGATTGGGAGAAAAGGGTTCCAATCCTTGGAAACGAGATGGATCAGGTTTTCACAACCGCTATCGCTAGAGGAAGAGAGGAGATGAATTTCGAATATCGAACAAGGAATTTCGAATTTCGAAGGGAGAGGCATTTTCGATGCCCGAGTTCCAACCCTTGGAACCTTTTCTTTTGCGCTTTTTTAAGGTTAACTCACTGCGCTAATTTTCTTTTTTATGAACCGCGTTTTGAACAGGTTGTTTTTGCGTGGCGCCAAGGGTTGGATGCTTTATTCCTGACCCGCGAGCTTTCGAGCTGGGCGGGCGGCCATCCAGGTTTTCATCTCCTCACCGAGAGCGTTGCAGGACGCGGTGTCATCGCGCAGTTTGCAAAAGGTCGAGTAGAGCCCAAAAAAGGCCAGGCGAAATGTGTCTAGCTGCTCCATTCGTTCGAGGAAACGACCTGCGGCATCGACCGCTTCTGTTTTGGGAAGCTTGAGTCCACGGAAAAGAAACTCATCCGCATCGAGCGTAACAACCCACTGTTCATCGCCGCGAGCCAGCGTCAGCTTTGCCCGACGTAGTTTTTTACCACTAAGCAACGCGGCTCGGGTTTCCGCGCTAAGCATCGGTTCACCTTTACGTATTACGGTTTCGCCCTGTTCCTCTTGATCGAACAGCAACGCCCCTTCGACCAGAGCGGCAAACGATTCGCCGCCCGGTAGCTCGGCATATCCTCCCTTTGCTTCCGACATAAACCAAACCCACATTAAAAACTCACGCCCCGGCGCGCAGTCGGCCCACTGATCGGCAGCGAAACCCCAGTGCGACCACTGGTCTGCGTGGCATTGCGCCTCATTCCACGCAGCAGAAACAGGATCAATTGGAATAATTTGTGCGCCCGTGGTTTGGGTGAACTTAACCAAAAATGCATCGAGTTGTTTTTCGCTAAGAGCTGTAGCATAGAGAACGCCGGCCGCGCGATCATAGCAGAAATCGATCCCCTTAAGCGTCGGCGGCATTTCTGGCAGAAGCCGCTCAATAACCTGTTGCTTAATTTCGCTTTTTGTTTGGCGGTTCACATAATCGCGCCCCTCCGCTTGCATCCAAACAGCCTCCTCAATCCGACACTCCGCACGCAAGAGGGACGTCGGAATTTTACGTTGAGCCTGGCAAAGTGTCAGGCGCAAATGCCCGCCCGGCCACGCAGAACCTTCATGAATTTCTCGATCGAGTAGATGTTTTGCACCCACCCAACCAACCACTTCTTCATCGAGCATATGGTCCACCGAACCAAGCACCTCCTCGGCAAACTTCTCGTGAATAGTCTCCGGAATCTCAACGGGGACATAAAACATACGAACACTAACGGATCCACTTTCAAAAGACATAAGGCGCACCTATTCATTATTTTTCATAAACCAAAACACGCATCATCTCGATTTACCGAACAGACCTCCAGCTTTTTTAATCCTTTTTCAAACATTTCTGCTGTTGGCTTGACTCGATCAACCCATTCTGGCCTACTACACGAACTTTCTGGCCAATGTAGCTCAGTTGGTAGAGCAATTCATTCGTAATGAATAGGTCATCGGTTCGACTCCGATCATTGGCTCCAACTCCAAAAGCCCCGTAAACTCCTTTGTTTGCGGGGCTTTTCTTTGGGCGATGAGAAAGGAGCGTCAAAAAAAGAGCGATAGAAAATCTTGAGCTCATTCAGAAAAGTTGCTACCTTCGCTTATTCACTAATCCGGATAAACGAATATATACCCAAAGGAGCCAGCCCAATGAGCAAAATCAGCGTAGACCATGTTTTCACCTCCGAATCCGTTTCAGAGGGTCATCCCGATAAGGTATGCGACCAAATTTCCGACGCCATTCTCGACGCCTGCCTCGCGAAAGACCATAAAAGCCGCGTCGCCTGCGAAACACTCGTCACCACAAACCTCGTCGTAAACGCAGGCGAAATCACCTGCTCTGGATGGGATCAGATCAATCCAGAAGCCATCGCCCGCGACGTCGTCAATCACATTGGTTACGATCACAAAGAACTTGAGTTTTGCTCCGACACCTTTGAATATATCGATCGCCTTCACGGACAATCGCCCGACATCTCGCAAGGCGTAAGCGAAGGCGAAGGACTCCATCAGGAACAAGGTGCTGGCGACCAAGGAATGATGTTTGGATACGCATCCGACGAAACCGAAGCACTCATGCCAGCGCCGATCTACTACAGCCACCTCCTTCTCGACGAACTCCAAAAAATCCGCAAAGCCGGAACCATCCCGTATCTCCGCCCAGACTCCAAATCCCAGGTATCCATTCAATACATAGACGGAAAACCCGACCACATCACAGCCGTCGTTATTTCCCATCAAACCGATGACATTCCGCTCGAACAGATTCAGGCAGATTTACAAGCCGTCGCCGAAAAAATTCTCGCGCCGAGCGGGCTACTCAAAGACAACATAGAATACTTCATCAACCCAACCGGCAAATTCGTCGTTGGCGGTCCCCATGGCGATGCCGGACTCACGGGCCGCAAAATCATCGTCGACACCTATGGCGGAGTCGGAAGCCACGGCGGCGGAGCCTTCTCGGGGAAAGACCCATCCAAAGTCGACCGCTCCGCAGCGTACTACGCTCGCTACGTTGCAAAAAACATTGTCGCCGCAGGACTCGCGAGCAAATGCGAAGTTCAGGTCGCCTACGCCATCGGCGTCGCCGAACCACTCAGCATCAACATCGACACCTACAGCACAGGGATCATGACAGATCGCAAACTCGAAGCCATTGTCAAGACGAGCGGGCTTTTTGACTTCCGTCCTGCAGCCATCATACAAGCCCTCGGTTTACTCGAACCCAAGGGATGGAGCTACCGCGAAACCGCCGCATACGGGCACTTTGGACGAATTTCATTCCCTTGGGAAAAAACCGATCAAGTCGATGCCCTCAAGGCGCTCGTAAAATAAATAAATTATAATGTTGATATTATCACAACGAACGACTACCGTCCTCACCTTCTCAAAGCACCCATAGCTCAACTGGATAGAGTACCTGGCTACGAACCAGGAGGTTGCAGGTTCGAACCCTGCTGGGTGTACCACCTTCACGGGGCTGATCTAACGATCAGCCCCGTTTTTTTGATTCCAAGAGGAACAGCCGATGAGGGAGAGTTCCGAACCTTGGAAAACAGAAGGTTTTTCATAAAACGTAGACGAGCGCTTCCAGCCTCCAGCCCTCATACAAAACGCTGATTTCTGGGTTTTGCCTCGCAACTTGAATG
>JAOZMR010000166.1 GCA_029934215.1 Pontiellaceae bacterium
TCAGTTGCGGGTGCGACGTGGTTGATTCTGTGGTCGTCGATTTCTCACTCTGCGCGTCTGCGAGGAATATCAACACTAGCCCGATTGCTGAAAGTCTTCTCGGTAATTTGCAACTTATCATTCCGCTACATATTAAACCCATTTTTAAATGCTACGTCAGCTCTATACGGTTTATGACAGAGAAATGCGGTGTATACGCGGGTTTAATGCAAGCGATTAAACCGTGAAATTGAACTGCCAAAGATAGAAGCAGAACTTACGGGATGGACTACTAGTTTCGGAAGGTTCGAATGGTTGGATCGAGCTGGAAGCGAATGCTTTTAATTGCAGGAGCCTCGGGAATGCACGCGATTTTTTTTAACAGATGTTGGGTTGGCATGCGTCGTATCTCTGAGAGCCAACCTGGGTGATCCGCGTAAACGATCAGTTGAGTGCCGCGTAGTGTTGCAGGGTAGGTGTGTTGTGCAATTTGTTTTCCCGTGATCGCTGTCCATCGAGTTTCAAGCATTGGCGGTAATGGGGTTGACTCGGGTTTTTCTTTCTGCATTTCTGAGAGAATGGCTCCGATGTTTCTTTCTGGACGTCTTGGGTCTGGGGGAAAGCGACCTGGAATTTGGAATCGTTCGCGAGCTAGTTGCCAATCGTTTAGTTTTTTGTTCTTGGATTTCATGTTGTTTAATACTATAAGGATTTGTTGACCGAGCTGAAAGCACAACGATAAATAAATTTTGTAGTCAAAAGGAACGACCAGCGGAAACGGTTCAGAACGTATGTGTTGTATAAAAAATGTCTTTTTTGTTTTCCAATATGTGGAAGTGTTTTACTACAAAAGAACGAAAAAACTACTAACTCCCAAGTCGGTCTTTAAGCTCGGTGTAGCGGAAGAGGTGGTTGAAGTCGACGAGGCTCGATAGGGCGTTCGATTCGATGCGGAGTCCGGTTTCTTCGAAGATCGACATGGGGTTGAGTCCGCCGATGATGATTGCGCCGACGCGCTGTGGACCCACGGGGACTCCGTAGAGGTTTTGCCCGGGGTTTCCGAGGCAGAGGAGACTGCCAAGCCCGAGGGTTTCGAGCTGGTCGGAGATGCTGTGTACAGCGGCGATGCTGTCGGCGGGGAATTCGCGGAAGCTGGCCCCGATGCGTCCGTTTCCGGTGTTGATGGCGCCGCAGTAGTCGGCCATTCCGCTGCGGATGAAGACGACGAGCGGGTCGATGCTGGTTCCGTCGTAGTGAATGATGTCGACGAAGCGGGTGGGGTTGCCGTCGCGTAGTTCCATGAGTCCGCCGAAGCGGGAGAAGGTGGGTATGCCGCGCCTAAGTAAAACGCCGTTGAGGGTGATGGAGCAGACGGTGCCAATCCCAATGTGACCTTCCGGGATTTCAAAACCAGCGGTGTTGTCGCCCGGTTCGAAGAGGGCAAGGAGTTTGCCCATGGAGTAGCCTTTTTTGAACACCTTCTCAATAAGTTCGCGGCGTTCGTTGGTGAATTCTTTGAGCGGTATGGTGGAGACGTTGACGACGACGGAGCCTCGGCGGAGCGCGGGATCGAAATCCATGCTGTATGCCATGGCATCGATTTTTCCGGAAAGCAGACCGATGCGTTCGAGAACGCGAGAGGTGCCGGCCTCGCGTTTGCCTTTGTCGGTGATGATGCGCCCTCGGCGCCCACGGTTTTCGGTGAGCCCCTCTTGGTCGAGTTGCTGTAAATAGAGTCGAACGGTGCGTTCGCTAATGTCCACATCTTGCGCAGTAAGCTGTTCGGTAATGCATGCACTGCTTAGTGCGCTGTTGCTTCGATGCAGGGTTTCGAGAATCGCTAGTTTCTTTTTTTCGCGTTTATCCATAGTGTGTCTCCAGTAGTGGCAAAATTGCCGATAAAAAGATTGAGCGCAAGCTTTTTCAATAAACCATTTGCATTCGATTTCCTTTTGGTCTACGTTTCGTGTTCGCTTTTCGGCAGGAGTATGTCGAAACAACGGCAGAGAGTTGCCGCTAGTTAGATTAACAAAAGAGAAGGAGTCATTATGAGTTATGTAGAACGTGTATGGGAAAAGGTCTCTCAGCGTAACGCTGGGGAAGTTGAATTTCTGCAAGCGGTTCGCGAGGTGTTGGATTCGTTAGAACCTGTTATGGAAAAGAATCCGCAATATGAAGCCGCTGGGATCCTAGAGCGTATGGTTGAGCCGGAACGTCAAATTATGTTCCGCGTTTCGTGGGTTGATGATCAGGGAAAAACCCAGGTTAATCGTGGGTTCCGTTTTGAATTTAATAGCGCTCTGGGTCCATACAAAGGCGGTCTGCGTTTTCATCCAACGGTAAACCAGAGCATCCTGAAATTCCTCGGATTCGAGCAGGTGTTCAAAAACTCGCTGACCACGCTTATGATGGGCGGCGGTAAAGGCGGATCGGATTTCGATCCAAAAGGTAAATCTGACAACGAAGTGATGAGTTTCTGTCAGGCGTTCATGACCGAGCTTCAGCGTCACATTGGGCAGGATACCGACGTTCCTGCGGGTGACATTGGTGTGGGCGGTCGCGAGATTGGCTTCATGTTTGGGCAATACAAACGCATCCGTAACGAGTTCACTGGCATCCTTACGGGTAAAGGTCTCGGTTGGGGTGGATCGCTGATTCGTCCGGAAGCAACGGGGTATGGCTCGGTTTATTTCGCCGAGGAAATGCTCAAAACACGCAAAGACACCTTCCATGGCAAAATCTGTACCGTCTCCGGTTCCGGTAACGTTGCGCAGTACACCGTTGAAAAAATCACCGAGCTCGGCGGAAAAGTGGTTACACTTTCTGACTCCGGCGGAACGATCTACGACAAAGACGGAATCGATGCTGAGAAGCTCGCTTTTGTGATGAACCTCAAAAACGTCAAACGCGGACGCATCAAAGAGTACGCCGACAAATACGGATGTGAATATCTCGAAGGCAAAAACCCTTGGAGCGTAAAGTGCGACTGTGCTTTCCCGAGTGCGACGCAAAACGAAATCAACGGTGCCGACGCGAAAACCCTACTGGACAACGGATGTTTCGTGGTCAGCGAAGGCGCAAACATGCCAAGCATGCCGGAAGCAGTAGAACTCTTCGTTGAGAAGAAAATCCTCTACGGACCCGGCAAAGCCGCGAACGCAGGCGGCGTCGCGACCTCTGGGCTAGAAATGAGCCAAAACTCCTCGCGCCTCAGCTGGACGCGCGAAGAAGTTGACGGCAAGCTCAACTCCATCATGGTCAGCATTCACGAAGCAGCGGCGGCAGCGGCGGCTGAATACGGCCAGCCAGGCAACTACGTGATGGGTGCAAACATTGCTGGGTTCACGAAAGTGGCGGATGCGATGCTCGACCAGGGCGTTGTTTAACAAATAAAAGAGATCGGCGGGTTGCATTGCAGCCCGCCGACTGGTTAGATTCCCTCCTCCGTTTTGGAGGAGGGATTTTTAGTAACAAGCAGGAGACGAAAAAGATGAGCCGGATTCTTGAAAAAAAGCAGTTGTCCGAGACCGTATTTCAAATGCGGCTCGACGCGCCACTCATTGCCAACGAGCGTAAAGCTGGGCAGTTTATAATTTTACAACTCTGCGAGGACTACGGCGAACGCATTCCGCTCACCATCGCCGACGCAGATCCGGACGAAGGCTCCATCACGATCATCTTCCAAGCCGTCGGCCAAACAACCAAAGAGCTTGCGAAAATGAACGCTGGCGACGACGTCGCCGCGCTCGTCGGTCCGCTCGGCACACCGACCCACATCGAAAACGTCGGAACCGTCGTTTGTGTTGGCGGCGGTATCGGAGTCGCTCCGCTCCACCCCATCGCAAAAGCTATGAAAAATGCGGGCAATAAAGTCATCATCATTATGGGCGCACGCAATAAGGAATTGATGATTCTCGAAGACAAAATGCGCGCCATCGCTGACGAACTGATCATCTGCACCGACGACGGTTCGTACGGACGAAAATGCCTCGTCACCGAACCGCTCAAAGAACTCTGCGAACAGGAACCGAAGCCGGAACTGGCCGTCGCGATTGGTCCGCCGATCATGATGAAATTCTGCGCGGAAACCACACGTCCTTACGAGGTTTCCACGCAAGTTTCACTCAACACGATCATGGTGGACGGAACAGGCATGTGCGGCGGATGCCGCGTCACCGTCGGCGGCGAAACCAAATTCGTCTGCGTCGACGGGCCCGAATTTGACGGACACCTCGTTGATTTCGACAACATGATCAACCGCCTCGGCTCCTACAAGAAACAGGAAGCTGGAACCCATCGCTGTAGACTGGATGCAATATAATCCACAGATCACGCAGATTTCTCAGAGTATTAAGAGAGCAGAAAAATGACCTATATCCCTTCGAAAAAACTAACCGACAATGCAAAAACCGTTCTAGAAGAACTCAACACACGCACCGAACCCCTAAAGCCAAAAGACCGCATGGCGATTCCCGCACAGGAAATGCCGTCGCAAGATCCGGCGGTGCGCCGGTGCAATATGGAAGAAGTCGCAACCGGCTATACCGCCGAACAAGCGAAGCTCGAAGCGGAACGCTGCCTTCAGTGTAAAACCGCGCCTTGCGTCGCCGGGTGCCCCGTGGCGATTGATATTCCCGGTTTCATTCAGGCCATCGCCGATGGCGACAATCAAAAAGCGGCGGATATTTTGAAAAAAGACACCCTTTTGCCCGCCGTCTGCGGTCGGGTTTGTCCGCAAGAGACGCAGTGCCAAGCGCCGTGCACCGTTGGAAAAGTTCTTAAAGATATCGAGAAATCGGTCAATATTGGACGGCTCGAACGCTATATCGCCGACTGGGAACGCGAGCAGGGATTGATCGAAACGCCCGCCGTAAAACCCGAGACCGGCAAAAAAGTCGGCATCATCGGAACTGGCCCCGCGGGTCTCACCGTTGCCGCCGACGTTCGCCGCGAAGGACACAGCGTCACGCTGTTTGAGGCATTCCACAAACCCGGAGGCGTGATGGTCTACGGCATTCCTGAATTCCGTCTGCCCAAAGCTATTGTGCAAAAAGAAATCGATACACTCACCGCGATGGGCTGCAAGCTCGAAACGAATTATGTGGTCGGACGCACCCGCAAAATTGCAGACCTGCTCGAAAAAGACGGGTTCGACGCGCTCTTCATCGCAACCGGAGCCGGGCTTCCCCGCTTCATGAACATCGAAGGCGAAAATCTCGTCGGCGTTTACTCCGCGAACGAATATCTCACCCGCTCCAATCTCATGCGTGCCTACGACAAAGAACGCGCCGCAACGCCGATCTTCGACTCCGAGAAAGTCGCCGTACTCGGCGGCGGCAACGTCGCCATGGACGCGGCGCGAACCGCCGTCCGTCTCGGTGCCAAAGAAGTACATCTTATTTATCGTCGCACCGAAGTCGAAATGCCCGCCCGAGTCGAAGAAGTGGGACACGCCAAAGAAGAAGGCGTCATTTTCCATATGCTGGAAAATCCCAAACGAATTTTGAGTGACGAAAAAGGCTGGGTCAGCGGCATCGAATGTCTGCGTTACGAACTCGGCGAACCCGACGACTCTGGCCGTCGCCGTCCGATTGCGACTGAAGGCAGCGAATTCGAGATCGAGATCGACACCGTTATCGTCGCCATCGGCAACGACTCCAACCCGCTGATCCGTCAAACCACGCCTGGGCTTGAAACCAACAAATGGGGCAACATCATCGCGGACGAAAGCGGAAAAACCTCCATCGACCGGATTTATGCAGGAGGCGACATCGTCCTCGGCGCGGCAACGGTTATTTTGGCGATGGGTGAAGGCCGAACTGCCGCCGCCAGCATCAACCAGATGCTCGCTAAATAAAGTTCATCCCTCGCTCCAGCCAGTTTCCAAGCAATGGAAGAACCCACCCCGCCCTTCGAGCTGACCCTTCCGCTGGCAGATGAAGTAACAGGCGAAGCAGGGACCAAGTCGGGGCCAAGTTCAACTGACCACTACGAAAAAGGGGCTGTTACGAGCCTGCTCGACCACATCGCTTGCTGTGGCTGTTGGTGGATATACCTCGCGAACAGGAAACTTTAAGCGGGCTTTAGGAAAACTCATTGAGGGGAAACTTCTGGAAATGACCATCCCAAACAAGCCGCACAGGAGGTTGCAGAAATACCGCCTCACCGAAAAAGGCAGGCAGCTTCTGGGGGGCGTGGAATGCAGATTCCCCCCCCCTAATACTGAAATTTAGGGCTCTTCACGAATGTGCGTTTTTTAGAGGCTTTTTCTCGTGGATAGATTCGG
>JAOZMR010000167.1 GCA_029934215.1 Pontiellaceae bacterium
ACGGCTTATAAAGGTCTCGGATCGCTGTGCACTCAAAATGGAAATAGTTAACAATCATCGGCATAAGAACAAAAAAATGATCCAACAACCGGATTTTATTATTTTCAAAACCTCTCATGAATCCGCAACCGAAAAAAGATCGTCTGAAGTGACTTGCGCCCCTTCGTGCAATCGGTAAGATTGCGTACTTGACGGAATGGGAGCGGGTGAATACACTACGCTCCGTTTTTTTTGAATGAATAACCGAGCCGCAGGCTCAACTGAGGAGCTGAATTGATGAGTGATGCTGAAACCGTAGAAGTTAAAGAGATAAAGGGAAACCCCATTCGAGAAGTGCTGTTTTTTGAACTTGAAACCGTTGCCACAACTGGGCGTGAATCCGTATTTGAAGCGGTTAAGAAGGTGATGAAGCCTAAGGATATTGAGGTTACGCAGGCGTTATTCGCCAAATGTGGAATCAGCGTACGCCCCGGAGCAATTATTCGCTCAATGATTGCTAACTCTGGTCGCAATCTCACTACTGCGGATCAGCTTACGGCTGCTGCAGAGCGAACGGTTAAACGGTTTTTCTTGGGGGAAGCAGAACTGAATCCAGATCTACCGATGCTTATCAAAGCTGCGCAGGAAAAACAGATGGAAGTTGTTGCGCTCTCTGCTTGGCCTAAAGATGTTGCAGAAGCGTTGATGGGAAGGCTGGGTTTGAAAAAGCTGGGCGTCTCGCTTGAAGCGCAGGATTGCACCGATGCCGGATTCCCAAGGGCCGACCACTGGCTTCGCATACTCAAAAAACGCAATCAGGATACCATTCCGCTGGTTGCAATTGTGAGCTCGCGTTCTGTTTGTAAGGGAGCACTAACAGCGGGTGCAACCTGCATCGTCGTCCCAGACGCTCGTACTGAATTTGAAGATTTTGCTGGGGCCAAAATTGTCCTCGATTCGCTGGGCGATATGGACCCCGAAGAGTTGCTCGAACTCGTTAGCCGTCCATAAGACGACCCACTGTTCCAGCAAAGGTTGAGCGCAAAAGTGCTCGTGATTTATAAATAAATGGAGATTTCTATGTTTTTGAAAACGCTCGCAATGGCCGCACAGCCGGTCGCAGAAGGTGGAGGCACTGCCTCAGGCAGTCCGCTGCAGTTTATGCCGATCATTTTAATGGTCGCTATTTTTTACTTCGTGATGATTCGTCCGCAACGTCGGCGCGAAAAAGAACGGAAGGCAATGATTTCAGCCGTAAAAACCGGTCAGCGTGTTTTGCTATCGAGCGGCATAATAGGCGAAGTCGGCACGGTGAAGGAAAAAACAATACTCATTCAAATTGCTGAAAAAACCAGAATAGAGGTTTTGAAAAGCGCAGTATCGCAGATCATCGAAAAAGGTGATGCTATCGAAGAAATTAAGGCCTAAAAGGGTAGGGGATTTATCATGATAAAAAATGCAATGTGGAAATGGGCAGCACTTGGGCTAATTACGGTTTGGTCGCTAGCGTTAGTGACTCCAGTGAAAGAAAAGGTGAAACTCGGGCTCGACCTCAAGGGCGGAACCAGCTTCACCGTCGAAGTTGATCGCGACGAGATTCGCAAACAAGTGCTCGAAGGCGATGAAAGCCTGGGAGGTGCAAAACTGAATTCTGCCGTGGAATCGAAGGTGGAGATTTCTCGCGACATCGCCATCGAAGTAATTCGCGGTCGAATAGACGGTCTCGGGATCGCCGAGCCAGAGATTTATCCGCTTCTCGACGATCGTGTTGTCATCCGTCTTCCGGGTGTGGATGTTGACAAACGCGCCGAAGCAAAAGACTCCATACAAAGTGTCGCCTTTCTTCAATTCCGCTTAGTCCACACCGATAGCGGCGCCTGGGTTCGAGAACTAGCCGGGTCTGGGTTAGCTCCAAAAGGGTTTAAATTGACCACCTATCGGGATGAGCCCGTTTACATTCGTGACTCCGCCACGGCTCGTGCCGAGGAGATGGATGCGACCTATTGGGCAGAACTTAAACGGTTCGGAACCAAGCGCAATGCAGAATTCATGTTGCAGAAAGATAATGCGCAAGATGGCTCGACACTCTATCGTCCCGTTTACGTCGAAATACGTGCGCAAATGACTGGCTCCGATGTCCAAAGCGCACAAATCGAATATAACCAGAACAACATGCCCTATATTTCGATGACATTTAATAAAAAGGGTGCTGAAAATTTCGGGCGCGTGACAGGTGCTTACGCTCCGAACGGCGACAACAACATGGGCAACGAGGTCGGGCGCCAGCTCGCGATCATTCTCGACGGAAAACTCTACTCCTCGCCGACCATTCAAGAAGCAATCTACGGCGGGAACGCACAGATCACCGGATCGTTCACAATGGAAGAATGCCAGCGAATCGTCAACGTGCTGAACGCTGGAGCACTACCGGTTCCGGTTCGTATCGTTGAAGAACGCACCGTCGACCCAACGCTCGGACGCGACTCCATCCAAAGCGGAGTGCGTGCGCTCACATACGGTTCCATCGCGGTTGTCGCCTTTATGCTGATATACTACATGACTGCTGGGCTTATCGCCGACATATCCCTCCTTTTCGTGTTACTACTCCTTCCGTTTGGAATGTGGTTCTCCTCCGGATGTCTTGGACTCTTTTCTCTGGTAGGTGCAAAGCCTGGCTTGCCGGTTCTAACCCTTCCTGGTATCGCCGGAATCGTGCTCACAATCGGTATGGCGGTGGATGCAAATGTACTGATTTTTGAGCGCATTCGAGAAGAACTTCGCACCGGAAAAAGCGTGTTCGGATCCATTACCGCCGGATATAGCAAAGCATTCAGCACAATTATGGATGCAAATGTAACCACCCTTTTGACCGCAGTCATTCTCTTCTGGCAGGGATCGGGTGCCATTCGCGGTTTCGCAGTCACCCTAACTGCTGGGATCCTCGTCAGCATGCTCATGGTTTTGGTCTTCACCAGACTCTTCCTGGAAACCCTCGCAGAAAAAACCAAGATCAAATCCTTGAAAATGCTCAGCATCATCAAAGCGAATACAAAAATCGACTTCGTTGGAAAACGTAAGATTGCTGCCGTCGTATCCATTTTGATCATCCTCATCAGTTGGAGCTTCTTTATTCAAAAAGGGCAGGACAATTTCGGTGTCGATTTCACAGGAGGCTCTGCGATCACCTTCCGATTTGAAGAAAAACAAGATGTTGAGGTCATTCGAGCCGCACTGACCAAAGCGGGAATCAAAGACTCAGCCCTACAATATCAGCGCGAAATCGCAGCAACCGAGGGAATGGAACTTCCAGAAACATTCGAAGTGAAAGTTGGCTACGAAGACGGGACACTCGCTCTCGACACCATGCTCGCTAGCTTTTCCAAACACGGCTACAAAGACATCGCAAACGACACCGTCGGACCACAGATTGGTGAAGAATTGAAGAAAAAAGGAGTCATGGCACTCGTTTGGGCATTGGTTGGAATCATCATCTACATTTCCATCCGCTTTGAATTCGCCTTTGCTGTCGGTGCGATTGTCGCCTTGCTACATGACGTACTCATCACCGTCGGCATCTACTGCCTCTTTGGACGCCAGCTCAGTCTACCGATCGTAGCGGCACTGCTAACCATTGTTGGGTACTCTGTAAACGATACCATCGTCGTGTTCGACCGCATCCGCGAGGACATCAAACTCCTGAAAGGCAAAGCATCTTATCGCGAGATCGCCAACCTCTCCATCAACCAGACGCTCTCGCGCACAGTGCTCACCTCCCTAACGACGCTCCTGACCGTCACGATGCTTCTGCTCTTTGGAGGCGGCGCCATCAACGACTTCGCGCTCGCGCTCTTTATTGGTATCATCGTCGGAACCTACTCATCAATCTTCGTCGCCACGCCAGTCGTACTACTCTGGCACAAGGAGAAGAAGGTCTAAATCATTTCTTGTTGTGAATGGTTGCAAAACAGGGCGGAACCTCGGTTCCGCCCTGTACTTTTTTGGAATAGATATGGATACGCAACGAAACAGCTACGCAGTTGTAGCAAAATAGGTGATTTTGCTTCGTGCGGATTGGGTGTTCTGAAACTATAGACCGAGAAAAAGAAGTTTAGCTTTGCTTTTGTGCAGTTTCTTGCAACACTGATACAGATAACTTTAAAGGAAACGAGTCAATAATGAATCTACGCAACCACCTGTTTTTCTCTTTTTTTTCAGACGACGCAAAAGATTGTCTCATACAAAGCGCAAGTCTCACGTCGCTTCTCGCTGGTGAACTGCTCATCAGAGAAGGCGATCCATCCGAGGAATTGTATCTTTTGCTGGACGGAAGAGCCGCTATTCGCAAAGAAGAAGAAGGCGGACGGTCTGCGCTAATCGGTTATATCGAGAAGAACGATTTCGTCGGCGAATTTGGAATCATCGATCAAGCACCACGAAGCGCAACGGTGGAGGCCATAACAAACCTACGTGTCGCCGTGATTCCGCGCCAAACGGCTATTGATTGCCTCCGAGATTCAACCGCGCTCTTCCGGCTGACAGCTCACACCACTCAACGCATGCGCATTGCTAATCAGCGATATGTAAAAGACATCCTCCAGCAGGAACGGATCGGTCTGCTGGGTGAAATGATGAATGGCATCCTTCACGATTTCCGCAATCCGTTTGCGGTCATTAGTATGGCATCCGACTGCATTCTTCAGAGTTGTCCAGATGCAGAAATTTTTTGCGAAATGATCTCGCAACAAATCAATCGAATGACGAGCATGGCAGAGGATATACTCGATTTTTCGAGCGGCAGAACCTCCCTAGATCGCGAGCCAGTCGTACTCAGCGGTTTGTTTGAACATTTTCGGAAGTTATATGCAGACTATTTTCTGCAGATGGATGTAGTTCTGAAGATTGAGCCAACCGACGAAAGAATTTTTGGAGACGCCGATAAATTGCTGCGCGTGTTACAAAACTTGACATGTAACGCCGCTCAAGCCATGGCGATATCCGGCGGAACGATTACCATTTCAGCAAAAAAAGAGGATGAACAGATTCTCATTTCGGTGAGTGATAATGGTCCGGGAATTCCGGAAGATGTTCAGCACAATCTTTTTGATGCATTCTCAACGAGTGGGAAACAAAATGGGATTGGCATTGGAATGGCTGTCGTGCAATCCATCATCAAAGCGCACGCAGGAAGCATACATTTCGAAACCGAGGCCGGACGCGGAACAACCTTTTTTATTCGATTATAATCTCGACGTTTTTGAAATATGCGGTAGAGTTGGTTTTTCGTAAAAATATACACAGAGTTCTGAAAGGGTTTATAAAATGAAGGTTACGTTTTCATTTATGGTGTTGGTTCTATTGTTGGGTACGTTCGCGAGCGCAAGTCCAATTGTAATTGATGATTTCAACCACGGAGATGGGTTTGACGTTAGTCAAAGAGATGAAGCTGGATATACGGATCAGATTATCGTAGGGGATGGTCTGATCGAAGGAGTTATTAACGGGTATAGAACACTGGAAGCGTGTTTGGATTCAGGGAGTAACGGAAGTTCGGCGATTATTGTGCGGGCTACTAATGATTCAACAAACGTGAGTTGTACGTTTAGCGGACCGTCTGGGACGGTTGGTTCAACGATGCTGTATTGGGGATTGGGGAATCAGAATATTGGTGATCTCTCTCTCAATTTGGATTTGAGTGGTCAAACAGCATTTGAGCTTAGTCTTACCTCTTCTGCGCATACTGGAAGCAATGACTTGGTTTTTCAGATTGAGGTGGAAACGGCTTGGGGTGGTAGCAGTACTTTAACGAAAACGGTTTCAATCGTTCAGTCCATGTCAGAAACTGTTTTGTTTAATTTTGCAGATTTTACGGATGTTGACGGTGTCACTTGGACTGATGTGGATAAGATTTTATTAAAAACCGATGCTTCGTTTCCTGCCGTCGGAGGGTATGTTGCCGTGAATTTCGAGAAGATGGAAGCGGTGCCGGAGCCGATGACATTTGGGTTGCTAAGTTTAGGAGGACTGGCATTGTTGGCGTTCCGTCGTCGCTTCACGTATTAAGCTGGCTTTCAAAATGAGCGAACCTATCTTTGTTTATCAGCCCTCGTACAAAACGAGGGCTTTTTGAGTTTCCAACCTGAGGTGGCGCAATTCAACTTGCGAGCCGAAACTCAAAAATGACGTTTTTTACGAATCCTGGCTCCACTAAATAGTAAGGGGAGTGGAATTTATCGTTGTACCAAAAACCAGTACAACAAAAACGTCCAA
>JAOZMR010000168.1 GCA_029934215.1 Pontiellaceae bacterium
GATTTTTCACCACCCGCTATCGCTAGAGGAACTTCGGAGGAAGTCAGAGAAAAGGAATTGAACTGGCCTCATTCAACTTGCGAGGCAAAATCTAAATGAAACCAATGGGGCAGGCATCATTGCCTGCCCGCTATTTCAATGAATCACTCCTCAACAATCACACGATAGAAGCACTTATCCAAAACTCCGGAATCAATCCACTGCGAAACACCATTACTCGATACCCAGCGACCGCTCTCCAACGGCAACCAAACACCCGTAAGCAAATCCTCGCGATACTCCAACTTCAAATCAATCGCGATTTCGCCGTCCTCCACAGGTATCAAACAAGAATCAAGCCGAACATTCAGCAGTTGTTCCTCAGAATACAACTGAAACGACGGCTTGTTCGCTCGAATATAATTTACAAGCACCTCATCGGACTGGGTTGGGTTGTAGCCATTGCCAACTTCAAAACCATCATCAAACCCATCGCCGTCGGTGTCGAGCATCCGAGGGTTGGAGCCGATGGCGGTTTCGTTGTTGTTGAGTAGGCCGTCGCCGTCCGCGTCCTCCGAGAAGGTGGCGGAAAGCATTTTTGGCGCGTCCATTTGGAAGGTCGCGTTGGTGTGCGTGTAGTCTGCCACCCAATCGCCGCTCCAGCCCATGAAGAGCCAACCCGCATCCGGCGTGGCGGTGAACGTCGCGTTCGATTGCGCGGCAACCCACGTGCTTCCGCCTGTCACCGATCCGTTCCCCATCGTTATCGCTTCCAGCCAATAGTTGGTGTTCCAGTTCCACTCCACGGTTTCATGGTTCGTGGCGGTTGCGACAAACGAATTCGTCGCGTTCGCGCAACGATAGAGCGTCGTGCCGTTGGTCACAGCCAACTCAACGGAGTTGCTGAGAACCGTTCCGTACGCTACGAAATTTGTTCCAAGGGTTGGAACCGGCGTTCCGTGCGCAGACTCAACCACCCATTCAATCCAGTCCGCCGTCAGCGTCACCGTGTCCAGCGTGCCATCAACCGTCAGCTGGATTTCATAAGCCCCCGCCTGATCCGGCACAAGCGTCGGCGTTGCCGTATCGGCACCCACCAGCACCGCAGCGCTATTGCTTGGCGCAGAGACGATTTCCCAGACATAGTTCGACGCATTCGCACTGCCGGAACCATCCAAAGCGAGGGTCTGACCCACAAACCCATTCGTATCGCCCCCCGCATCCGCACGCGGCGTATCCGCCAGCAGGAACGACGACGTAGCAATATTGTCGCCCTCATCCGCGTCGCCCTGATCGCCATTGGGCAGGAGCTCAACCTTCACCGAATAAGCGCTATTTTGAGCCACGATCTCAGACGTAGCGACCACCGTCCGATTCGAGCCAACGCCCAGTGAAGCCACCGGAACCATTGCGAGTTCAACCATCTGCCCCGGATCGCGATCAAAAGAAAAGCGCACATTGAAGTTCGTGGCAGTCGAGCCCTCCATATTGCGAATGTTCGCCATCACCGTCACGCTCTCGCCCCGATTCGGCAACGTCGGACTCACCGAAATATCCTCACTGAACAGCTGCAAATTCGGCGCGGGATTCTCCGTAACCGTCAGGACTTTGGAATAAACCGTTCCATTGATCCTGACAAAAACAGAAATGTTTCCAGCCGAACCCGGCGCCGACCAATCGACCGAAACCGAGCCGCTTCCACCCTTTTCGGCAATATCAGAAACCAGCGCGGCCTCCCCGATCTTATCCACCACATTGGTCGAACCCGCAAAAAACTCAACCACTTCCCCCGCGCCGCCCGCCGCGCCGCCACTGTTGCGGACGCTCGCCGTCAGCGAAACCGATGCCCCAGGCAGCGGCTGCAACGGAGAAAACGAAAGACCCGCCGCCGCCAGCTCCGCCGCCACCGGATACACAACCAGCCCCCTCGACGTCGTATTATTGCTCTCGCTCTCCTCCGTAATCGCTTCCGCCGCATCGACCGACGCGCTGAACGAAACCGCCCCATTCGTCGTATGGTTCCAAACACTGGAAACCTGCACCTTCGCGCCCACCGCCAGCTCGGAAAGTAGCGTAACCGTCTCGGTTGCGAATACGGAACTATCCGCACTGAACTCCACATTGAACGATGCGCCCGCCGCGATCGGCACCGTGCCATGATTATACACATCGCAACTCACCGTCACCGCCTCGCCCTCCACCGGCTTGGACGGGCTGAACGAAAGGCCGCTGCGGTAATACCACGAATACTCGCGCCCATAGAGGTAATAGAACGGACGCAAGTCCGGCAAAGCCTGCCGAACCGTAAACGACTCCGTACGAACATTATTGTCCTCGAAATCCTCATCAATCGCCGACCCGCTATCCGCCTCGGCGGAAAACGACTGCGCCCCCGCCACCGCCGACCAGCTCGTCTGCACCGTGACACTTGCCCCATTCGTCAGATCCGAAAGTAGCGCGACCGTCTCGGTTGCCACATCCGCACCGCCCACCCTGAACAGCACATCAAAAGAGCCGGCTGGAAGCGCGGCACCACCCTGGTTCCGCACCGTCGCCGACAGCGTCACCGAATCGCCATCCTTCACCGACGCTGGCGACCACGAAACATCCGACACGATCAAATCCGGCTTCGCCGCCGAACCCACCACCGTACAACTGCGCTCGTTGTTGGTTTCATTTCCCTCAGCCACCGCACCGCCACTATCGGCAACCACCGTCAAAGAGCTGCTTCCGAGCGTCGCAGTCCAACCCGCAGGCGCAACCACCCAACGCTCCGAAAACGCAGGAAGGTTGGTCGAATAGGACGAGTAGGACGCATCCGACGAATCAAGAAAGCTGACCGAGAAATCGCCTGACGGCGCTTTCCCATCATTTCGCACCAGAGCTTTCAGCACCACATTGCTGCCCAACACCGCATAGCCCGTCGTGCCAGACGCGCGATACGTCCCGCGCTCAAACGCAACCTGCTTCACCCGCAAATCAATCGTCTGCGGCCCACTGCCGACCGACAACATAAGATTGGTCGAACCCACCAACCGACCATCATCCACCTCAACGCGCGCTACATAATTGGTTGCAGGCAAACCATTCACCACCACGCTCCACGCTCCCGACGGCGACGCCGTCCGATCCGTATAATCCACGCCATTCACCGAAATCGTCGCCAACGCACCCAATACTGGCTCATTGTCGCCCCAATCATAAACCGCCGTGCCCGACAGCGCGAACGACTGCCCCTCCAACAAACCAACCCAAGCCGCAGGCTCCACATCAATCCCATAAACGCCCGCCGGAAATCCAATCTGCACAGACTTCCCCACGCCATTATTCGCAAGCGACCCCTCCGCAATTGGCAACACACTGCCCGACTGACTCGCCGCCCGATTCCCAACAAACTCCGCCACCGCCGAAAACGTCGACACCCGATCCGACCCCAACACCGTCCACGGAATAGAAACCAACCGAGAACCGCCCACCGGAATCGACTCCGAAATCACGCCCGAAGCAACAATCGAAAACGCATTCGAATCATAATTCGAAAGATCCGCCGGAACCCCATCCTCAAAAATCTGAACCAGCACATCCCCCGACGCATTCGTCGCGCCCGAATTATGAACCGACACCTCAAACCGAACCGACTCCCCAACCGACAAACCAGCCGACTCCAAACCCGCCCCATTCAAAACCCGCAAATCAACGGAAGAAAGGGAGAGATCGGGCTTTAAAACGGGAGGCTGAATACTGCCTTCGATTTCGAGGATGTAGCCCGTTACAAAATCGTCTTGATGCCCACCATCACCCCATAAAATGCTGTTTCCTTGGGATGCATATTCCATTACCCTTCCAAAATCTTCTTCTGCATAACTACCGCTTGGCTCTCCTGAAGCCCACCGATTGAACACCCAAGACTCACCAAAAACTCACGTCCAATTTCCCTCGACTGTTTCATCTGTTGCTCCGAGCCAGAAACAACCAGCCCGAAATTCTGAATCGAATTGCGTTCGAATGTCATCCCACTCCTCCTCTGAGGTAATACATGCCAAATGTCCTCCTTTTGCTTCAGCATCAGCCTTAGCCTGATGCCAAGTAAAGCTACCTTCAACCAGCTGATAAGAAGACCCCGTATTCGTCGGAGCCGTCTCCGCATACAACCGAGCCACCTCATTCGAAGAAAGCGCACGGTTGTAGATGCGAACGTCGTCGATGGAACCATCTAAAAAAATACCCACTGGTGATCCGTTATCGGAACGCGCCCCAATAGTGACCTCTACATTCGATTGAACATAATTCCCTGAATAATGATTCTGATCCTCAATCCCATCTATATAAAGTGAGGCAGTAGCTCCATCATATGTAACGATAACGTGATTCCAAGAATTTGTTTTAAGCATTTGTTCAGAGGTGACACTTGGCCAAGATGATCCGTTGGGAATGTGCGCAAAAAGCTTGCCTCCATTAACAGAAATCTCAAAGTTTTTGTATAAATCAGGCGATGCGCCGTGTAGCTTGGAAACTATCGCTCCAGACAAAAAAGAATCGAACCAAATCCAGGTTGAAACCGAAAATTGCGGGGGGTTAATCCCCGAGCCGACGTTTACATAAGAGTTTACTCCGTTAAACTGATATGCGCTATTTGATTCACCGTTTCTTCCAGCAGTAGCTGTAGTATTGAATGTCGTGCCATCATGCCCATTCGTCGTAGCATCCGTTGCATCGCCATCGAAGGGATAATAAGCGACGAGGCCGAGAGTGGAGCCTGGGTTGGTTGGATCGGTATTGTCGATTTCCTCTTGAGCGTTTGTACGGCCATCGGCATCGGCATCGCCGTCCGCCGTTTTTTCCAATCCTTGGAAAAACTGCATCTCCCAAGCATCCGCCATCCCATCCCCATCGGAGTCAGGATTCGGAGCCGTCTCAGCATACAGCCGAGCCACCTCATTCGAAGAAAGCGCACGGTCATAAATGCGAACTTCATCAAATTTGGCAGAGAGTCTTGTTGAAGAATATCCCGAACTACCTTCTGTCCACCAATGCGTACCTATTCCAGCAAGCTGTGGGTCATTCCAAGTTAAATCAGCAGGAACAGCTGAAACAAACTGCCCCTGCTGATAAACAGACATATTGTATCCATCAAATATAAGAGTGAGCATCTTCCATTTGCCGGAATAAGAATTGGTGGTTGCGAGGCTGTGCGATCCAACACTCCAATGATATTCCTCGCCATCAACGGTTCGCAACCCAACAGACCCACCTGATTTACCGAAAGTAATAAGAGATTCACTATGACCATTTAAATGAACCGACCGATCATCTTTAGCCCAAAGCGAGAAAGAAAAATGAGCCGAAATATTTATCGAATTTGGAATAATTATGTGATCTCCAGACGATCCTGTATGAGAGGAACTTCCCTCTAACTCAATTGCCTGACCGTCAACTCCTTCAATATAAAAAGGACTATTGTTAATTGTCCCATCATTCCCATTGGTCGTAGCATCCTGCGCATCGCCATCGAAGGGATAATAAGCGACGAGTTCGAGAGTGGAGCCTGGGTTGGTTGGATCGGTATTGTCGATTTCCTCTTGAGCGTTTGTACGGCCATCGGCATCTGCATCGCCGTCCGCCGTTTTTTTCAAGGATTGGAAAAACAGCATCTCCCAAGCATCCGCCATCCCATCCCCATCGGAGTCAGCCGCCTGAGCGACAGGTGCAGAGCAGACCCGAAAACCGACGGTGCCGTTTCGGTCGTACGGGCCGTAGTAGTAGCGACCCGCCGAGCGGCAGTAGTGGGCGTAGGTGCTCCAGTGGCCACCCTGTAACACGCGGTCCGAACCACTTGTAGCACCCACTGGATCTATTACGAACGCACTCCCATAACTGCTCGTATACCAATCCAAACACCATTCCCAAACATTCCCGTGCATGTCATACAAACCCCACGCATTCGCCTGCTTGGCACCAACATTCGCCTCATGCCCCGGATCGTTCGCTCCGTACACACCCAGCGGCTCCAAATTCGCATCTGTCCCCGATCCCGTCGTCAAGCAATCTGATCCCTCTCCACTATTCTTCGTCTAGTCGTTATAGGCACGAATAGTTCCGGCACGGCAGGCATATTCCCACTGCGCTTCGGTGGGCAGATCCAGTTCCGCCAACCCAGTCCGTTGTCGGAGTTTGCCCATAAAAGAAGTCGCATCCACGTTTCCGTTCGCCAGCCCTCATACAAAACGTCCTTTTTTGAGTTTTGCCTCGCAACTTGAATGT
>JAOZMR010000169.1 GCA_029934215.1 Pontiellaceae bacterium
GTCTTAAAAGAGCTAGTGGCTTAAGTCATGAGACCCACGTTTTTGATCTGCACCCCAACGGCTTCCTCTCCCTCGGGAGGATTCTTTTCATACGCGTAGATTGCGTAGAGTTTTATATCAGAAAGAGCCTTAGTCTTGTTTTTTGGGTTGTTTGTCGGAGGTGGTATTTTAAATGTTCCACATTTAATGCTCAACTTGGCTTTGCTTGCTTTTCGCCATTTGCATTTTTGCGTTTTCTTGACCTCGGAAATATCTACGGAGTACGTACCCGCTTCTGGTTCTGAGGCGATATGCTTCCACTCCTTCTTGATGCCATCTTCTACATCTTTGTTGTTTTTGTTTGTGCTGTGGATTTTTGTAGCGCGCACAAGAACTTCGGATCCGGTTTTTTCGGCAGTCGCAAAGACGTCATAGAAATCGCATTCTCGGTCGCACACGGTTACCACCTGTGTTTCCGGCATCGCCTTCGAGATTTTCTCCAAGGGTTCGATCCAACGAATGCTCTCCTTTTCTTCTGCAGGGCGATTTTTTTGTTTTTTCTTCCATTCCGCATCTCTGAGTGCGTGATCAGGTAGAGGGTCCCTTGCAAAAATTTTCTGATCGAGAAGCCCTAGAGGGGTTCCATCCGTTGTTACGGCAAGGCAAGTGCGCATTGCTAAGTCTTGTGAGAACATTTCACCTGCGTTCTTTCCCTTCTTTGTAGAGATCGCCCCGAGTCCCTCGAATTTAGGGTGGTTTGTATATACAAAGTCACTGGTGTCCTGAAGAGCAAGAATTGTGCGATGGTTTGAGGCACGAGTCGATGTCTTGTCGCGATGCTCTTCCATGATTTCCCCCGCATCGACATTTTCGTTCTGGAAAAATCGATACGCCGTTTTCGTTTCACGCCAATGCTCGCACGCTTGGTTGAGCGGACTTTCCGGTGACTCGGAAAAAGAGTCACACGGCTTGATCGATTTTTTGTCTAGTCTCTTATCGCCTAGATCCACCTTGTCAGATTCTTCAGAAGCCAAGCCCATCTCGCATCTCCAGTTAACGGTTGATTTATAAAGTAGTCCTTTTCCTAGGGCAGATTGACCCAAACACGATAGATTACGGTGGTTTCCGTGTTTGTTACCGTAATCGCAGTACCCGCTCCTTCGCCCCAGAAGGGAGTGCTGTTGGAGATCCACGTTAGACCCGAATCTGCGAGGTCGTTTGTTGTGTAGAGTAACTGATATTTACGTGCGGTGCTTCCGGTGAAGGAGAAGGTCTGGTTTGTTATCGCAAATGTGCCTTCCATCCGAAAAACCGCGTTGCTGTCGGTCGGATCGGTGTCAGCAATGTATTCGTCAATGCCCGTTGCTTTGTCGCCGTCTTGGTCTGCTGTTGCAACAACCCCAGTCGTTGTGCCGTATTGCTTTTCCCACCAGTTGGGTATGCCGTCTGCGTCTAGGTCGCCTGTCACCGAATCGATCATCTGGATTATCCATGTTTCGTAAGAAGGGATGGATACACCAAAGGTTCCGGTGAAATTTGTTGGACCACCGTAGCGAATCGTATTAATTCCAGCGAGCTTCCACGTTCCTCCGTCGTTCACAAAGGTTCCGCCGCCCGAGTCGTAGGATCCAACTCCGGCTTCATAGGTTGTGTCGCTGGATGTAAATAACATTTTAATGCCGTCGTTGTAGGTGGCTCCAGTGGTTCCGGCAACATCGTAATCGGCTGTAGCGGGACCATCAATCCGCTGGCTTCCCCAGCGTTTTGTGCCTTTGGATGGGTCCGTGTAAGGTGCCGCTGTGTAATAGGTGCTGTAGACGGTTCCAGTGACCCCGTACCCGATCAGCACGGCGTTAAGCTTATCTTTCCGAGCGGTTGGGAAGGTTCCTGTGTATAATGGGTAGTGGTTTGGGAACGTTTTATCGAAGCGAACCAGCGCCAAGTCTGCTTTATTGATGTGTTGCGGATCGTCTGAACCTGCGTGGAATATGATTTCCTGCTGAAGATAATCGGTTCCATCGACATTGACCGTCGAAGATGCTGGATCGTCTGCCACATGAGCCGCAGTGAGCAACCAATTCGAGCCAACGGCAACCGCAGAGCTGTTTTTGTATCTATAGACATTGTCCCAGTTGATGTCCCAGTCGCCGAGTGGGGCGTTCGTTGCGACACTGTAATCCGCAACAACAATCGCTGATGCAGGCAGACAAAAAGCCGTAAAAATAAGAGAAAGGAGTCCGAGATCTACGATGCGTTTTTTGTTCATCATTTGGAGGTCTCCTTTTCGTTTGAGGTACAGATGCGCTATTCAGCTTTTGGGTCGCGGCTCATTAAATCTTCCAGTGCCTGCCGAGGGTCTTTTCCGTTCTCGACGATTTGGCAAACTTCTTCAGTGATCGGCATGTCGATCCCATGTTCTGCTGCGAGATCGCGTGCCGCTTTTGCATTCCAAACACCCTCGGCAACCTGCTTCATTCCATTCATAATCTCAGCGATGGTTTCGCCTTTCCCGAGTCGTTCGCCGACGGAGCGGTTGCGGCTGTGGCGGCTTGCGCAGGTAACCATTAGATCGCCGACTCCGCTGAGCCCAGAAAAGGTTTCTGGTTTTGCGCCGAGTGCACAGCCGAGGCGTGATATCTCGGCGAGCCCGCGCGTCATAAGCGCTGCTTTGGAGTTGTCGCCAAGCCCAATGCCGTCGAGAATCCCAGCAGCGACGGCGATAATGTTTTTGAGCGTTCCGCCCAGTTCGACGCCGATTATGTCGTCGGACGTGTAAACGCGGAACGTTTTTCCACTGAAGGCGGACTGGATTTTTTCCAATGCTTGGAACTCTTTTCCTGCGATGGTGACAGCGGTGGGTACGCCGCGTGCGACTTCTTCGGCGTGGCTGGGTCCGGAGAGGATTGCAGTATTGCGCCCTAGAACATCGAAAGCAACTTCGCTCATCCGTTGATGCGTAGCTTCATCTAGCCCTTTGGTTGCGCTGACAATTAGGGCATTCTCTGGAAGGTGCGGCTTAAAGGTTTGCAATGTGGAGCGAACAAAGCGTGATGGGACGACTAGGACGACTAGGTCTGCGTCTTTTACATCAGCAGGGCAGGATGTCCATTTGATTTCTTTCGGGATGGCAACGCCTGGAAGATAGACGATGTTTTCGCCCGCCGAGCGGATCTCCTGGATTTCTTCTTCGAAGGGTCCCCAAAGAGTGACATCGTGCCCGTTGTTCGCAAGCGTCATTCCAAGCGCGGTTCCCCACCCTCCGTTTCCTAGTATATAGCAGATCATAAAAACTCCGGTTTCTTGTCGAGATTTGGGTGGGGTTTAGGATTTCATGAGCGAGGTATGATTGCTCATTCCCATCGATCTAAAGCTAAGCTATACAACAAAAAACCGCAAGCCAAAACTCTCGGGCGGAAGTTTTTTCCGCCTCGGCAAATTTTGCCGATCCCGGCAGGCAGGATCGGCAGATTTTTCCGATAAACGGCAAAAAAATGCGTGGCATTAGCCGTGCATAGTCGATGGATGTAACCCGAAAAAAGGAACGTTGAAAATGGTAAGAATACATGACAAGCTGGAGCCGATTGTTTTAGAAACAATTACCCAAACGGCTGAGATCCCTGTTAATGAAGGAAATGTATTTGTGTTTCCAGAGGGTGTTCCCGCGTTTGAGGAGTATCGTCAGTTTGTCTTGTGTTGTGATGAAGAGGTGCAACCGTTCTTCTTTCTTAAATCTGTCGGCATCTCGCCGGAAATATCTTTCGTGTGTGTGGATCCGTATTTGGTTAACTCGGACTATAAGGTTCGTCTGGGTAGTGCAGACCTGAAAACGCTCGGATTGGGTAGCAAAAAGGATGCGTTTGTCTTCTCTGCGGTTACGGTTCGAGACAATCCAGAGGATATTACGGCTAATTTGATCGGACCTTTTGTTCTCAATCTGAAGAACTGCACAGGTAAACAGGTTGTTAACGAAAACGCGCGTTATAGTGTGCGTACTCGGATTTGGGATAAAATCAACGAGTTGAAGGAAAATAAAAAAGAAGAAGAGGCATGCCTAGCCGTGGCTTAGGCTGCGAAACGTACCGTTGCCCACAATCGATGCATCCGTGCTTTTGCACAAAGAAGAAACCTTATTGCGGCATCCACCCTGCTTCCATTTAAAGGAATGAACGAAGAAAAAAACAGAAAAAGGTTGTCCGCTGGTTGCATTTTGCTTGTTGGCGCGTGTTGTTGTTACGGGGAAGATATCCTGCAAACGGTTCCGGTAAGACCTTCCGCAAAAAAAGCATCTACACGTGACTCGCGTGGCGTCGTTGAGATTGGGAGCACGGTCTCTCGCCTGCAGGAATTAGAAAAAAAAGCAGGAGAACGCGATCTTTATCTCGCTCGAACGCGGGAGCTACAGAAAAAACTAGACTTGCTGACCGGTCGGAACGATCACGTTATGATGCAAGGCTGCGGCGGGGGGAACTCTCCTGTGTTTGGTCAACTTTCCAAACTGAAGGAAAAAGCGACATTCGCCGAGCAAATGTCGCGCTTGGTCGAGAAGCTTCGCCGAGAGAACGAGCGCTTGATTAAGAAATGCGATGATTTGGGCAAGGAATTGATCGCCCTTAGCGAAAAGTCGGTGGCTTCCTCTCAACGTGTAGTTGATTTTGAGAAAAAAAACGAGAAGCTGGAGGAAAAAAACCTAGGGCTTCAGGAGACAATCGGTCGCCTCCTCCTCGGTGAATTTGAATACTACGAGGTGAAGACAGGAGAAACCCTACACTCCGTCGCCGCTAATCCGCTGGTTTATGGCGACTCATCCAGGGCGGGGTGGCTGCGCCAGGCAAACGAAGGACGTGTCCGAGATCTTAATAGACTGCGGGACGGTGATATGTTGGTGGTTCCTCGATTCCCAAGAACCGGAGCGTATGAATTTTAGGAGCAGATTATGGGTTTGAAATCACACATTCTTGTTTTAGAAGACGAACCGTTGATCCGGCTAATGTTGTTAGGCGGGCTCGAAGACGCAGGGTTTACGGTGGATGTTGCGAATACATGTGCGGAAGCATTGCGAATGGCTCGTTCCGGCGCATTTTCAGCTGCAATTTTTGATCTGCGCCTGCCGGATGGCGCCAGCACCGACGTTGTACATACGTTACGAAAGCATGGAAACCATCTGCCCGTGATGATCTTGAGCGCCGAGGCAAGCGCGGTTCCTGCCAAAACGATCGACGACTTAATGTTAGTCGCGGTTCTTTCGAAACCGCCCGTGATGTCGGATGTTTTAACCGAGCTAAATCTCGCGCTATGCAGGACAGAAGAAGCTTCGCATCCTGTCACGTTTGCAGGGGAATACAGAATTTGGAATGCCACAACGGGCGACCTAGGGCTCTTCGAGAATCTGGATTCATCGACACGTATTGTTATCGACTGTTCAGACATAGGTTCCGACTCGCTAGACGACTCGGTCGAAAAATTTGTGAGAACAGCTAAAGACCGAGCCGCTCTGTTTGGCGCTGGGAAAACACTACAGCTACGGATGAAAGCGAAAAACGATGCGTTGATATGTGTGGAACAGTTAGACGAACTTGTTGCGCTTGCTCGCCGCACCAGTTCGCCATCTGAACGTACGGCATTGCTGCGGAGTGTGGTTCACCGTACCTGAGAAGCATCCCTCATACAAAACGCTGATTTTCAGGTTTCGCCTCGCAAGTTGAATGACGCCACTTTAAATAAAAACGTCCAAACATCGGGAGATTTATTACCACGGATGTTTACCACGCCTTAGCGTGGCCGTCCCACGGATGAATGGCACTAAGTTAAGGGGTTTTAGGCGGAATGCAGGCGGTCTTGAATTTGCAACACTAAAAATAAAACAAAGAAAACGGGTAGGATCAGTTTTTGATCACGCGCGAGCGAAGCGACACATAATTTTTGTATTCAAAAATAGTGACGAAGGAACGGTTCATCCACGAATCTACACGAATTGGACTAAAAAAGATCAGAATTGAGCCATAAAAGATTCGTGTAGATTCGTGCGATTCGTGATCAAAAACAGCTGTAGAATCGTGATTGCGGTGGTAGCGAAAGGGGCTTAACTTAGTGCCATTCGTTCATCGCACGAATCTACACGAATTGGACTAAAAAAGATCAGAATTGAGCCATAAAAGATTCGTGTAGATTCGTGCGATTCGTGATCAAAAACAGCTGTAGAATCGTG
>JAOZMR010000170.1 GCA_029934215.1 Pontiellaceae bacterium
TGACGTTGCGGACGGCCTCTTCCTTTGTAATGCGGATTTGCGATAACTTCCCCCTGGGTTCTTTCTGAATCAACTATGCCTTAGTTTGCACAGCATGTTTAATTTTTTCAACAAAATCTATCAGCGTCATTGTTTCCTGCTGACCACTACGAGAGCGTACAGCGAGCGTTCCGGCTTCTATCTCCTTCGCGCCAAGAACAAGCATATACGAAACCTTGTCCATTTGCGCATTGCGAATTTTCGCACCAATTTTCCCGGACTTCGTATCAACCGTCACGCGGACATCCTTTTTACGAAGCTCTGCGGCGATTTCGGCTGCGGCATCCAGCTGGTCCTCGCTAAGCGGAAGAACGCGCACCTGTTCAGGCGCGAGCCAGACAGGGAACGCACCGCCATAGTGCTCAACGAGAACACCAAAGAACCGCTCAATGCTGCCCAAAAGCGCGCGATGCACCATATACGGACGATGTTTCTCGCCATCTTCGCCGACGTAGCTGAGGTCAAAACGCTCTGGCAGATTGAAATCAAACTGGATCGTGCTCATCTGCCACTCGCGTCCGATGGCATCTTTAATCTTTAAATCAATTTTTGGACCGTAGAATGCGCCGCCGCCCTCGTCAACTTCGTAAGGAATACCCTCTGCGTCGAGCGCGGATCGAAGCGATTCGGTCGCCTGCGCCCAGCGCTCCGGCTCGCCGACCGCTTTTTCGGGACGGGTGGAGAGATATGCGGTGATGTTGTCGAAGCCAAATGTTTTCCACATCTCGTTTGAGAAACGAATCACCTCCTTCACTTCATCCTCAATCTGTTCAGCTGTGCAGAAAATATGTGCATCGTCCTGTGTGAAGCCACGGACACGAAGGAGACCGTGAAGCACGCCAGCTTTTTCGTAGCGATAAACCGTACCAAGCTCGGCCCAGCGGAGCGGGAGTTCGCGATAGGAGCGAAGTCCAGATTTGTAAATATTGATATGGAACGGGCAATTCATCGGGCGGGCATAATAATCCGACTTATCGATTTCCATCGGCGCATACATACCCTCGGCATAGAAATCGAGATGCCCAGAGGTCTCCCAGAGATTCGCCTTGCCGACATGAGGGGTATACAAAATTTCGTAGCCATTGCGGAAATGCTCCTGACGCCAAAACTCCTCAATGATCGAACGAATACGTGCCCCCTTCGGGTGCCAATGAATCAGACCCGGGCCCACTTCATTATGAATACTGAACAGATCGAGCTCCATTCCAAGCTTACGGTGGTCCCGTTTTTTTGCCTCTTCGAGCTGTTTAAGATAAAGCTTCACCTGCTTATCATTCGTGAACGCCGTGCCGTTAATACGCTGAAGCATCGGGTTGGTCTCTTTTCCCCGATAATAAGAACCTGCCACATTCAACAACTTGAAGGCGCGAACTTTTCCGGTGCTTTCAACGTGCGGACCTCGGCAGAGATCCAAAAAATCGCCGCACCTATAAAAGGAAATCGCATCCCCTTCAGGAACATCGGCGAGGCGTTCAAGCTTATACGTCTGCCCCGCAAGCATCGCCTCCGCTTCAGATCGGCTCACCTCGATGCGTTCGAATGGAAGATCCTCCTTCACAATCCTCTTCATCTCAGCTTCGATCTTCTCGAAATCATCCGGCGTAATGCGGTCCGTTAAGTCAAAATCGTAGTAAAACCCGTTTTCGACCGAAGGGCCAATATCGAATTGAACATCGTCGTAAATCCGAAAAACAGCAGCAGCCATAACATGAGCCGTACTGTGTCGGAGCGTTTCAATAGATAGTTCGTTTTTCATAAAGGCAGGAACTATAAAGGCGAAAACCGAAAGTTGCAAAATCATTGTGAATTAAATTTGCTCCGCAAAAAAGCGGCAAAAGCACAGCGGGTTTTTCAAACTCAATAAGGAGGCGAGTTTCCCGTTGCATCAGCCCTCATACAAAACGCCACTTTTTGACAGTAGAGGGAGCAGGATGCTCCCGCTACTTTTGTCTGCTCCTTTTCGCGTTCTCTACGCTCCTTCGCGGTTAAAACTCTTCCAATGCTTGGAACCGCTCCATTCAACAATAGAATTATTATAATAGTTTTCGTTGCTTCACCTCCCAGAATCGCCATACACTGCAACGAGCTCGAAAAAGAGACAAAAGGAAACAAATCAGATACCATCGATTGAAGATCAAAATCATCAATCAGAAATCATCAATCGGAAATTCTTCGCCTCTCATGATAACCTTACTTCTAAAACACGGACGTAGCGTCAGATACCTACTAATCACCGACTACCTAATCGCCGTCGGGACATTTGGCATCGCACTGCACTTCCGGCACATCGCACTAGGGCTGAACATCATCTCGCGGCATCACATCATTCCAGAAGCCCTGTTTGCCTTTTTATACGCCGCCCTCATCCTCATCCTCTTCAGCGCCCTCCGCCTCTACAAACGAAAAGTCTGGCTGACACGCGCATGGCACAGCCGACAAATCCTTTTTGGAACACTCATCTCCATCGCGAGCTACATCCTATTTAAAGCCATCTTCAAAGGCTCCTTCTTCCTCGAATCACGACTCATCACTCTCAACTGGGGAATCCTATTACTTCTCGCAACCTCGGTGAACCGCCTATGGCTCTTTCCTGCTCTCCTACGCATGGGATCCAAAAACGAAATGCATCGTCAAATCGTCATCATTGGCTCAGAAGAAAAAGGCATCACATTCGCAAACCATTGCTTAAAAGAAAATCGCTACGCCATGCTAAACCCGATCGGATTTCTATGCGACAAACGAGAATGCGGCGAAATCATCACCCAAAACATCCCATGCATAGGATCCCTCAACGACCTACAAAACATCGTTGACATCTACAAAATCGAAGGCGCAGTCATCACCCAAACCGACATCTCCCACTCCCAGCTCATGGACCTCGTCGAACGCTGCGTCCGTCTCTTTGGCTGGGTCGACGTTCACACCACACAATCCGCCGTCCTTCACGAAAACCTAGAAACCGACACCCTCTTCGACATCCCATTCATACGCATGCGCGAGATCCAGCGCGGAAGCGTCACTCGAATCTACAAAAGAGTATTCGACATCATCGGCGCAGGAATCGGAATCATCCTACTCTCCCCACTCCTCATCGCCACAGCCATCGCCGTCAAAAAAACCTCAGACGGCGGCATTTTCTACATCAAAGAACGCGTCGGAAAAAACGGCAAACTCTTCCCATTCTACAAATTCCGCTCCATGGCCGTCGGCGCTGACCAAGACGAAAACCGCGCCGAGGAAATCCGCAAACACATCCAAAACAGTAGCGACGAAAAACAAGGCAAAATCGTCAACACAGCCTACATCACCCCCGTCGGAAAATTCATACGCAAATGGGCGATCGACGAACTACCTCAGCTCTTCAACGTACTCAAAGGCGACATGTCACTCGTTGGCCCGCGCCCCGTACCGCCCGGCGAGCACGAAATGGAAGAAAACTGGCATCAAAAACGCTTCGACATCAAACCCGGCTGCGCCGGACTCTGGAAACTCTACGCATCCAAAAACGGCGTCTCCTTCAACGACACCGCCCTCTACGACCTTTATTACGCACGAAACATGAACCCCCTCCTCGACACCTACATCATCATCATGACCGTCTGGGTCATTTTGACAGGACGGGCAGACACATGAGCGATGCAATTATTACTCACCAAGTTTTTGATTCTTCTGCAAGCCTAATTCGTCAAAAGATTCCACCTCAACACCATCGATCTTCAGACGGATGAACTCCACCGAGCCCCACTTCGCCGCTATCGTTAGAGGGGTTGTTTTCAAAACGGTTCCTGGAAAACCTCGTTCGTCAGTTTTTCGACAGCAAACAACTTCAATTTTACGGGATCCGACTCTAAAAAACGGAAGATGAAACGGAGGGAAAACCCGCGAACGAATCCATGAACTCAACGTATCAGCAACCATAGTCCAATTGATTTCCATCTTCGAAAAATCGAATTGCCCCATAGAATGATATGTAACATATCGATCTTCTTGGCGAACTCCATCTATAGCCGAAATAGTCTTCTGACTAAAAAAGTCCTCCAACATCTTCACCGACTGATTCAGCCCCTCTCGATATAAATCCCAAGCCGTTGAATCGTCGTAAATCGTCCAGCATTTTTGCTCAACAATCGGTCCGTTATCAACGCCTTCGTCTAAGATTTGGTGCAGTGTTACTCCCATTTGCTTTAAACCATCATGAATCGCCCAACCAAAAGGATCGCAACCTCGTAACAGAGGAAGAGGAGCGTTATGAACATTCAGCGTCGCCAACCGTGAGACGTCAAACAGAGGCTTTCTTATAATATGCCGACACTGCAGGCTTAGTAGAACATCTGGCGCAATCGCTCTTATTCTTTGAGTAACATCTTCGTTATTAGGGTTGCTTGGCATTAAAAGTGTTTCATCATCCACAAACCCAAGAGAGCGGGCAGTTTTAGCTAAAGAATCCCTCCACGTATCACATCCATCATCACGGACGTCCGCAATCACTAATGGAACATCAACGTAACGACACAAACTCTCCAGCCCCCTGCTAGCAAGGGTTCCATTTCCTATCACTACAACTTTAGTCTTCTGCATCACTTCCTCCCAAATCACTCCACTGATCTGCCTCTTTGAGGAAGCTTTCATAATCTCTAATATAATCTCGCTCATCATGCTTTGTGCTAACCACAGCAAGAAGCGTTGTATTTGGCGCGAAATCACGCACTTCGCGCCAAACATGAGGATAAAGTAATAACGCAGCCTTGCTTGACTCATCCCCTAAATCGGCAGTCAAACAGACCGATTCCTTTATTCCTTTTCCGTTATCCAAATCCACAACGCAAGAACCTTGTAGAACCGTGAAAATTTCTTCTGTTTTATAATGAGCATGACGTCCGCGCACATCTCCCGGAACGATATCATACATCAACAAAACTTTTGCAATATCGAAAGGAAGAGCGTTCTCCATCTCTGATCCGGGTTGAAACTGAACCAACGCGCCCCCAACAGATCCTTTTCGTTCAGTAAAATTTAACATCTTATACAATTTGCCATTTTTCATTTTCACTCCTTACACATTTGTTTTTTTTCAAGAAATCATCACATGAGCAAACGCCCAGATTTTCGTATCCTCACCGATCTGATCGGTTTCGACTAAAGCTTTTGGATGGATATACGGTTTCATAGAAAAACAATACTATTTTATTCATACTAATCAACCACAACCACGTCCCAATACCCGCCAAGGGCTGGCACTAATGGGTGGGAGGTTAAGCGTTGTCACCGTTATTTTCAGGGTTGAAACAATCCTTCATCCCTCATACAAACCGCCTGATTTCAGCTTTTGCCTCGCAACGTGAATGATGCCACTTCACGTGCGCAGAAACTAGGACCCCGCAGATGGTAGAACGTCCCACGGATCAGGATCAGAATAGGCTCAAGTAGAGGGCGGTTCATCCGCGGGACGTTTTACCATCCGTGGGGACTTCTCTTCCCAACCTCTGGAAGAACCCACCCCGCCCTACGGGCACCCCTCCCTGGAGGGGATTTCCAACCTTTAAACTCTTTTCTCCCAATCGGCAATACCCCATGGTTGAGAGGTTCTCTGACCCACTCCGAAGTTGCTCTAGCGTAGCCGTTCTATTACCCACAAGTATGAAGGTGCTCCACAGGTGCAGTTGTCTTGACCGGATAACAGGATGTCCAGGATCGAAATCCGGTTGATCAAGATCCCTTTTTGCATCTGTTTGGATAAAACGTTCGTTTCAAAAGGGGTCAGCCGATGAATTTTAGAATATGCTTTTTTGTCTTTAACCATTTCCCCTCCGCCTCACCATAAAACCTCATCGCCCGGCTAACCGTCGTGAAGTGACCCATCACCAGCTTTTCACTCACCCAGCGCGCCCGTACTGGATAGTGATAACGGAGCAATCCTGCGATTAAAAACTTGCGCGGATCCGATTTCGCAAGTCCTGGCAAATCGGAAGATTCCAATCCAAAGTAACTCAGGCAATCACCCAACACTTTGCCAGCAGCAGCTTCGCTTAATTCTCTTTTCTGTTCCAGTTCTTCGGGATTTTTCCCTGGAAAAGGGGTCAGCCGATGAATTTTAGAATATGCTTTTTTGTCTTTAACCATTTCC
>JAOZMR010000016.1 GCA_029934215.1 Pontiellaceae bacterium
AACATCTTCAGGCATATTTGGATGAATTCGTTTTTCGATACAACCGACGCTTCTACCCCATGACCGGATTTGCATCTATGCTTGGGATCGGAATGGGCGTGTCCGCTCCGACTTATCGGGAGTTTTACGAATGTGAAAAACCCTAGCAAGATCAATTTTTTGGCTCTTAACCACTACATGTGGTATAGTGGTGAGCCAACCGGATAGGCATGGTATAAGCATCTGGGTAATCCCCAGATGGAGAAATAAAGGTATAGAGTTTTTCGATTAGATAAACTCCCACCCATTAAAGGGCGAGGCGGGTTTCTTTGGATGGAACGTGCAGAAGAATTTTCACCACCCGCTACGCTAGAGGAACTTCTGAGGGGGTCAGAGAGGGAGGAAGAATTTTAGCCACGAGAGAACGCAGAGATCACGAAAGATTTGGATAGAGACGGATACACAACGCTGAAATCGAAGCGACCCAAAGGGAACGGCAGAATGATGGGACGGTTTTTGAAGCGGGTAGGAACGGGTTGCCCTGCGAAGGAATGAAATTTACGAATCAAAGGACTGTTTCAACCCTGAAAACAACGGTGCTAACGCTTAACCTTCCACCCATTAGGAGGGGTTCCAAACCCTGGAAAACAGAAGATTTTCATAAAACGTAGACGAGCGCTTCCAGCCTCGTTCTTTGGGTGAATCGGGCTTAAAACCGTTCATGCGCGGGAGAATTTTAGCCACGAAAGAGCGCAAAGAACACAAAACAGAGCCATTTCGACCTGAAAGCTACAAGTACATGGAGATTTATTAACCGCGAAGGACCGCAGAGAACGCAAAAAAATGACGGAGTCAACATCTTTGTTCTTTGCGTTCTCTGCGCTCTTTCGTGGCTAAAATTCTTCTGCACCGTTTCCGGTCCTTGGAACTCGGCAAGGCCCATCATCCAAAGAACCCAACCCGCCTGCAGCACCCTTCTCTAGAGGGGATTTTCCAGGGGTTGGAACTTTTTTTTCAATCGGAAATCTTCAATCTTCAATCGGAAATGCTTACTTGTGGTTGGGTTTTTTGAGCTTGGGTTTCAATGAGTTGTGCTAGCTTTTCCGCTGCGCCTGTTGAGTCTTCCCGAGTGGCTTGGATTCTCATTTTCTTAAGCCGTTCGGTGTCTTCTATTTGTGCTTGGATATAATCAACCAACCATTCAACGGTGCAATCTGTTTCTTGAACGATATCCGCCGCACCACTCTTTTCGAGTGCGTGGGCATTCGCTGTTTGATGATCGCTTGCAGCGTAGGGATACGGTATCAATAGTGCCGGCACACCAAAAACTCCGAGTTCGGCGCATGTGGATGCTCCAGACCGACAAATCGCTAAATCTGCTTTTTCATACAGCTCGGCCATGGCTTGGGTGAATGCACAGATTTCGGCTTGAACTCCTGCTTCTTTATAGCGATGAGATATCTTTTCTTCATCTGCCTCGCCTGTGATATGGGATACGTGTATTTTAGATCTCGGATTTCGAGCGGTCAGTAAGCAGATTGCCTCGGATACGATTTCATTTATTGCGTGAGCGCCACCCGACCCTCCCATCACTAGGAGCGAGAAGTCGGAGGGCGGAGGTTGGTGATCCGGTTTGTTGTCTTTGTGTTTTTTGCTCTGAGTTCTAGTCTCCGATCTCTGAAGTTCTTCTCGAAGAGGCATGCCGGTTGTGACTAAATTCATTCCTTTTAGGTGAAAGCGAGTTTCCTCGAAACAAATTGCCACGGCTTTTGCTTTCGCGGCTAGGCGGCGAACCGCTCTCCCTGGTATTGCATTTGCTTCGTGCAAAATCACTGGTATTCTGAAAAAACGGGCGGCGAGACAGGGGCCAATCGATGAGTAGCTCCCCATGGCAAGTACCGCATCGGGCCGATGTCGAAACATTCCAATCCAACAACGTATTACGGCTAGCCCAATTCGGACGACTGTTAAAAGCGATCGAAATAGACCAAACTGAAACCCTTCGGATGGAATGGTAATGACGGGTCCTTTCCATCCCTGAAGAACCGTACTTTCGACGCTTTTTCCTGAGAGCCATAGTGTGACGTGGTGCCCTCGGGCACGCAGTGCGCGGGCGGTTGCAAGGCCTGGAAAAATGTGCCCGCCGGTTCCGCCACAGGCGACGGCGATGTGGAGTTTATTTGTCATTTTAGATCAAAAATTAAATCCGCATTTTCGGAGTTCGGCGGCTAGGTAGAGAGAGCCTGTGAAGCATAGAAGCCGTTTTTTGCCATCAGTAACCCATTCTCGAGTGGACTGTATGGTTTCTGTTGGCTCAATTTCGAGGCCAATGTTTTTGCCGATTTCAGCAATTTCTTCCGCGCTCATGGAGCGGTCGCCGGCTAGCGTGAGCGCCCACGCCTTTTTGATCGTTGGCGCCAGTTCTTTCAGAATCCCTTCCACATCTTTATCCTTCATGAACCCGAAAACAAATCCGTTTCCAAACCTTGGAAAGATGTCTTCCAATGTTTGGAAAAGTGTGGCGGCGGCGTTTGGATTATGTGCGCCATCAAAAAGCATGGGCGGTTTCATCGAGAGGATTTGGAATCGTCCGGGCCATTTCACGGCTTCGAGCCCTTTTTTCATCGTCAAGTGAAGGTCTTCGAGGTCGGCGATGTCTTCGAGCGTGGCGACAGCGATGCCGCAGTTTTCGAGCTGGTAGCTTCCTCCGAGCGGTAGGCGGACGTTGCGGTAGGCGTTTCCGCTGGCTTCAATATCGATTAGCTGATCTGTCCAACGACGTTCCAAGGGTTGGAAAAATGCCGCTTCGTCGCTTCCAAGGATTGGAACTTTTTTTTCAGCGGCTTCTTTATAAATGACGGCCTCCGCCTCGACGGGCATGGGTCCACAAATGACGGGTGCGCCTTCTTTGATGATTCCTGCTTTTTCCCATGCAATTTTTTCGAGTTCGGTTCCGAGGTATTCAGCGTGATCGAGCGCAATGCGGGTGATGACCGAGATGATGGGTTCGACGACGTTGGTGGCGTCCCACCGTCCTCCCATCCCTGTTTCGATGACGGCGTAGTCGACTTTTCGGCGTTTGAAATGCTCGAACGCGATTGCGGTCGCCATTTCGAAGAACGATGCTTGGCGGGCTGGGTTTTCGTGGGGTTGTGAATCCTGGCTCCTTTCCTGATCCGCCGCTTCAACCTCACCTATAATTTTTTCCAGTTCCTCGTTGGAGATGTTTTTCCCGTTAACGCGGAAGCGTTCGTTAAAGGTGAAAAGATGAGGTGAGGTGTATAGTCCGGTTTTTAGACCCGAGGCACGCAAAACCGATTCGATCATGGCGCACACGGAACCTTTGCCGTTTGTTCCGGCGACGTGGATGATTTTCAGCTCTCGGTGTGGGTTGCCGAGATTTTCGAGCAGCGCAGTTATCACATCGAGCCCCGGCTTAATGCCGTGCGCAGTGCGTGCGAATAGACGTTCAATACGATCCGTTTTCATTCGGCAATGTACTCTAGAATTAGAGCGATCCGTTCTTTGAGCTCGCTGCGTGCAACGACCATATCGATGAGCCCGTGTTCTTCGAGAAATTCGGCGCGTTGGAAGCCTTCTGGGAGATCCTGTTGCGTGGTTTCTTTAATGACTCGTGGTCCCGCAAAACCGATGAGTGCGCCTGGTTCTGCGACGATGATGTCGCCGAGGGTTGCAAAACTCGCCATGACTCCTGCCATGGTTGGGTGCGTGAGTACGGGGATGTATGGAAGCCCAGCGGCGGCATGTCGTGCAAGAGCTGCGCTGGTTTTTGCCATCTGCATGAGGCTGAAAAGGCCTTCGTACATACGGGCACCGCCGGACGCGCAGACGATGATGCATGCGCGTTTTTCGGCGGTGCAACGTTCAATCTGACGTGTAATCTTTTCGCCAACGACACTACCCATGCTCGCCCCTAGGAACTTGAAATCCATCACGCTGATGCCGATTGGGTGACCGTTGAGTTCGGCTGCCCCGGCGGTGACAGCATCTTTATAGCCTGTTTTCTTCTGATTGGCTTCGAGTTTGGCTACATAGGAATCCCTTCCGGTGAAACCAAGAGGGTCGACAGATTGCATGTCGGCATCCCATTCGACGAATGTTCCTTCGTCAGCGAAGAGGTTGATGCGCTCCTTGCGAGCTAGCATGAAATGATGCCCGCATTTCGAGCAGACCTGTAGATTGCCTTCAAGCTCCTTTGCGTAAAGAATCTCGTTGCAGCCTGGGCATTTTTCCCACAAACCGTCAGGAACATCGCGTTTGCGAACCTGAACACTCGAATATTTTTTCTTACCAAATCGTAAAGCCATGGGAACCTCCGTGGAACTGTGGAATAATGGAACTGCGAACTGTTGGAAGAGTGGAATATTAGACCGCTGAAAGATAGTGTTTTTTCAAACTTCTATCCCCAGCACCCTTCCACTCCATCTCTCAAATCTCTATCTTCATCTCTATTTATCCTCTCGCGACCGTAACCACATGAACCGTTTTTGCTCCGCCTTTTTTCAGGGCTTTTGCGCAGGCGTTCACAGTGGCTCCCGTCGTCATCACATCGTCAACCAATAAAACTCGTTTATCCTTTGCCGGAGCAAACAGCCCCTGTCGAAATGCTGCGTGTACGTTAGCGGTACGTTGCGGAGCTGTCAAACCCGTTTGAGTCGTTGTTGAACGAATCCGGCGGGTCGCTGTTCTCTTGTAAGGGAGTTTCATTCTTCGGCTCAGGCTCGCGGCAAGAAGTGCAGATTGGTTAAATCCGCGTGCTCGGAAACGCGCAGGAAAGAGCGGAACCGCAGTGATATAATCAAATTTGACCTCGGAATATTCAGCCAGAACACAGGCAAAAAGAAGAGCAGAAAGGTCAGCCGCCAGCCAAACCGCTTGTTTATATTTCAGAGCTCGGAGCGCCATCCCGATCGCACCTTCATAGCGCATCGCCGAACGTGCGAAATCAAAGGAAGGCGTTTCGCGTGAGCAGGCAAAACAAGTGTAATCGTGCTGGATATCTCCCGCCACAGGGTCGCCGCAGCAAACACAAAATGGGGCTTCGATCTTTGGAGTATCCGAGAGGCAATCCCAGCAAATATGCGGAAGCGCCTCGGGTGAAGGCGCTCCGCACTGAACACAGTTGCGCGGATAAAAAAGATCGAACATGGAGGGGCGCTCCATGCTAAACCGGCACCCCGCCCGCTTGTTCGATGGTCGCTTGCTTGCGTTCAATCAGCTCTATTTTTTTCCAATGGCCGGAATTCATCCGCCAAATCCATCCGGTCGCGAGGATCGTGAAATAAATGATTGCCCAGCCCCAGGCTGCAAATACGTTGAGCTTGAAAACGAGAACAATAATCGCTTCGCCCAGTGCAAAAAAGCCCCACGCAATCGCCGTATGAAACCACATCACGAAATGCGTATCGCCCGCGCCTCGGAGTGCGCCCGAGAGGACAGCGTTGGTCGCTTCCATCAGCCCCCAGGCTGCGGCAAAAAAGAGCAGAATTCGAGCGATGCCGAACATCTCGCCCAACGAAGGATCGCTCCTAGAAAAGAGCTGAATAAAGAGATCTGAAAAGAACACGAAGCTGCTCACGGTGACGAGCGTGTAGCACCAAGCCACGCGAGCGGCCTTCCATGCAGCAGACTGCGCCCCGTCCGCATCGCCACGCCCCATATATTGTCCAACGAGAACCGAAGCCGCCTGGCCCATTCCGATGGATGGCATGAAGGCGATCATATTGATGCTAAGCACGATATTGCTTGCAATAAATGCGGTTTCTCCGAGGCGCCCCAAAAGGAGAACAAACAGAGAAAACGAGCCGATATCCAAAAATATATGGACTCCGGAAGGCAGACCGAACCGAAGCATACGCATGAAAAGCGGGCGATCGAAGCGGAGCATTTCGAGCGTCCGATAGGTCGCGTGGTTTTTCTTTGAGAAATAGCACAAAAGCAGAATCGTTGGCGCGACAAATCCCGCGATTAGACTTGCGATTGCCGCGCCTGTGATTCCAAGGGCCGGAACCGGTCCGAATCCAAAAATCAGTAGCCAGTTGAGCGGGATATTCACGCCGTTCCCGATCAGATGCGCAATCATGATCATTCGTGTTTGCCCGCGCCCGCCGTAGAAACTGCCCGCAGCCGCAGTCAACGGAACGTTCACGCCGCCGAGCATCAGAATGCTCAGGTAGATTTTTTCCTGCGCGAACACCTCGGGCGCATGCCCGCTCCACGCCAGAAGCTGAATCCCGACCGGAATCAGCGCCCAGATCAACGGCATCGAAAGCAGTGCCATAAAAAGCGCTTGCGCAACCGCTCGACTACAATTCTTATGCTCGCCCGCGCCGTAGTACTGCGCAACAAAACTGTTGGAAATCGCACAAAGCGCCATAAAAAAACTGATCAACGTGAAGGCGAGAATCCCGGCAGGGACCACCGCCTGAATCGCAGTTGGGCTGTACCACGACAAAAACATGCGGTCGCAGAAATGCAACATCGTGAACGAAGCCGACGTGATGATCAACGGAAGCGCGATGCGGAACAGTTCGCGATAGGTCGCGGTTTTTTTTGGAGTAGAAGAAGTCATGACAGGATCAAAGAGAGTTCGCAGTGAACTTAATTCTCCATTTTTGGCAACTTCAATCCGCCGGCTTGAAGGGGCTGAAGCCCGCGTTTTTTCGCCTCATCGGCGAACCGACCCATCCACGGCGGCGAATAATTGCGGCCCATGCGGTCGAGATCGGCGAGCGATTGATAGTCGCGCGTCACGCAAAACGGATCAGGCGTGGGCGGCATCTCAAAAACAAACGCAGCGGCACGCATCACCAGCCGCTCGAGACGACGAACAAAAACCTCGGAATCGTCGCTACTTAAAGGTCGCGTATTGATGATGGCAACCCCGTCCACGGGATAAACCTCCAGATGCTTATCATCGCCATTCACCACAGCGATCACAATGAAAGAAACATCTGCATCCGTTTTGATGCTCAAGGCTGTTTTTTCCAAGGTTTGGAAACGATCCGAGCCACATAGACTCGGTTCTTCCAAGGTTCGGACAGGAACATGAAGCTGCTCTTCAGCAAAGGAACGAACACGCTCAACAAGCGCGGCATCCACGCCCGCAGCATTCACAATCGTAATTGCATTCCCCTGCGAAGCATAGGAGCATTCGAGAGAAACTAGAAGAACAGCACTGAACAGAAAAAAACATTGTCGCATAAAAACCTCCATTAATTTTAAAAACACAGCTACTATCCTACAGTTAAATTCCCCGAAGAGAAAAGAGAACTCGTACTTTTATGCCAACTTTCAATTATATAGCCCGCGAAAGCGGCGGTGCCCGCAAGGACGGAACGCTCGATGCCGCAGACAGAAGCGCCGCGATGCTTCGCTTACAACAGATGGGTTACACCCCTCTATCCATCAACCAAGCAGCTGCAAAAAAAAGTAGCGGCTCGGTGAAATCCAAAATCAAATTCAAGCTCTCCACGAACGCAAAAATCCGCATGAAACCACGCGGAATGCTTCTATTCACACGAGAACTTGCTGACCTCCTATCCTCAGGAATGACGCTAGGTCGTGCGCTCCATACGCAAGCCAAGCGCGACTCCGACTCAGCAAACGCCACCATCATTCCGCGTCTGCGCGACGAAGTCGTTCAAGGCAGCTCCCTCTCCGATGCGCTCAGAATATACCCAGACTCCTTCCCAAAACTATACGTCAGCATGGTACGTGCAGGGGAAGCCAGCGGAGCGCTTGCCGACGCACTACAAGGGCTCTGCAACCACTACGAACGAGTACAGGAGGCAAAAAGCAAAGTCGTCACCGCGCTGATCTACCCCGCAATCGTCCTAGGCGTTGGCGTTCTATCCGTCGTTGGCCTCATGATCTTCATCGTTCCAACATTCTCCACCATCTTCGACGAACTGGGCGGAACCATGCCAATCCCCACACAGATTCTAATGGGAATCAGCAACGGGATGATTCAATACGGATGGATTATGCTACTCATCCTCGCCGGAGCAAGCATCGCCTTCAGCCGCTACATAAAAACGCCGGAAGGCACAAAATGGGCGGACGCTCGTCTTATAAAACTCCCGGTCATTTCAAAAATCTCCCGGGCCAACGCCTTCGCCCACTTTGCCCGCACCCTCGAAACACTCATTCGAAACGGCGTTCCAATCCTGAAAGCACTAACCATCTCCGAAGAAACCGTCGGAAACAGCGTGATCGCTGAAGAAATTGCATCCGCACGCAACCGCGTAACCGACGGATCAAGCATTGCAAAACCGCTAGCAGAAGGCGGCGTTTTCCCGGCGCTCCTAACCGACATGCTCGCCGTCGGCGAAGAAACTGGAGATCTCTCTGGTGCGCTCGCACAGATTGCCCGCCGCTACGACGAAGAACTCGACTTCAGCATCAAAATTTTAACGACCGTTTTGGAGCCGGTGTTGATTTTGGGCGTAGCGCTCATCATCGGTTTTGTCGCCATCAGCATGCTTATGGCGGTGTTTGATCTAACCAGTGGGTTGGGCGTCTAGAGAGAAAGGGATGAATTTCGAATTATCGAACAAGGAATATTGAAGGGGAAATGATTGACTTTTGGAAACAACGCGCTAGCATGTACCAAAAGTTGTACGCAACGAAAAAGAGGACTATTCTATGACAGCACTCACAGCAACCGCCGCGAGAAAAGGCTTTTTCAATATCCTTCATGATGCCAATAAGCAGCATGAGGTTTTTCACATCCGACACAGAAATGGAGATGCGGTTCTGATGTCCGAAAATGAATACGACGGTTTGATTGAAACCCTCGAATTGCTCTCCACCCCCGGGTTCAAAGAAGGGTTCGAAAAAGCACAATCAGAAATCAAAGAGGGGGATCTATTTACATTCGAGGATGTTTTTGGAGAAAAGCAGTGACCTACTCGATCCTTTTTACACGTAAAGCGAAAAAAGACATCAAAAAACTCACACCCAAACTTCGAATCAAACTGAAAGAAATTTTAAAAAACAAAATTGCGACTCAACCGCACTCCGGCAAACCCCTTGTCGGAAGCCTGAAAAATTGCTACTCCGTCCGCCTCACCTATCAGGATCGCATCGTTTACTCCGTTCAAGATGACAAACTGATCGTGGTCGTGATTCGAGCAAAAACTCATTACGGGGAGTGAGTGAGAAAAATGAAATTTAAAACTATAAACTTGAAAGGAAACAACATGAAAAATCGGAAACTCAAAATCAGCAATCGGAAATCAGCAATCGGCAATGCCAACGCCTTCACCCTGATTGAAATCATGCTAGTGATCGTAATCATCGGCATCATCGTAGGAATCGCCGCGCCGAAAATCGGAGGCAAACTAGGCAAAGCCCAAAATGTCGCCGCACGCGCCAGCCTTAAAAGCATCGAAACCGCCATCGGCAGCTACGAAATGGACAATCTGAAACTCCCCGACAGCTTAGAAGACCTCACCAAAACACAAAACGGGAACGGACCCTACCTCAAACCCAGCGAACTAACGGATCCCTGGAGCCAGAAATTCCAATACAACAAAGGCGGATCTCAAGGCATCGGCTTCGACCTATCCACCACCTCCCCCGACGGCGACAGCTTCAACAACTGGGACTAACGGCATTGCCGATTTATGATTGCCGATTGCCGATTTGGGGAAGAAGAAACTCTTTAGTTCCCAATCGGAAATCGGAAATGCCCTAACTGCTACCTAAATAGAGATGAAAAAGTCCCAAACAATCGGCAATCGGCAATCGGCAATTGGCAATGCCCCCGGCTTCACCCTCATCGAAATCATGTTGGTAGTCGTGATCATTTTGATCGCCACCGCGATCGCCACCCCGGCGTTTCGCGGAACCTTTAAATCCACTCAAATGACCGACGCCGTGCGCTCCACCGTCCGCATGGCTCGCTTCGCGCGTAGTCTATCCATTCTGAAACAGGCTGACTGCACGCTGACCTTTAAAGAAAACCAGATGACACTACTCTGCTCAGACCCCAGCGAGCCAAAGACTGTACGACGCTTCTCCGCCGACATCAAAATCAGCGATTTCGAAAGCCCCTCCGCCGAAGAGCAAATCATCCACTTCTACTCAAACGGAATGAACGACGGTTTCGAGCTCACGCTCTCCGACGACAAAGACCGCCGTCGAACCATCGAATGCCACCCCATCAGCGGAAAGGTAACAGTAGATGAATAGCATTTTAGATTTCAGATTTCCGATTGCCGATTGGGGAAAGGGGAAATTCTTCAATTCCAAATCGGCAATCGGCAATCGACAATCGGCAATGGGGTTAACCCTCATCGAAGTCATGCTTGCGATCGTTATTTTGGGAATTGGTTCCGGCACACTAATGCTAGCGACCGCGCGTTGCTTAGCGGTGGTCACAAAAGCACGCCACTACAGCACCGCCCAACGGCTCATTCAACAAGTTGGCGCCGAAAATCCGCTCTCCCGGGGGGAACTCCGCGACGAAACAACATCGGGCGACTTTGACGATGGCTACAGCTGGGAGCGCGAAGTTACAGAATCAGAAGACGAAAACCGCGAAGGTCTTTACACCGTCCGAATTCGCGTAAGCTGGTCGCAGCGAGGCAAAGAACGCTACGAAGAAATCGTCACCTGGCACTACATCGAGCCGGAAGAAAGGGATTTATGATTGCCGATTGCCGATTACCGATTACTAAACACAAACCATTTCGTTCCGTCGCCCAATCGGAAATCGGAAATCGGAAATCGTCAAAGGCCTTCACCCTCCTCGAAATTCTCATTTCCATGGTGATTCTATCCATCGCGCTCACGCTCGCTTGGCAAACCTTTTCCGCAGCAACACGCGCATGGACAGGAAGCCGGAAACTCATGGACAAAATGCACCACGGCGACTTTATACTCACGCAACTTTCATCCGCGCTACGCTCAATGGCCTTCTTCGAAGAAACCGCCGAACACTACGGATTTCGCATTGAGAACAACACCATAGGTCACGGAGAACACTCCATCAGCTGGGTAACCGCGAGCGACGCATTTATACCACGCGGCGAAACATTCAACCACGGACTCCACCGCATCGAAATTGGCGGCGGAACCGACGACGATGGAGAAGAAGGTCTAGTTGTCACCGTCTGGTCGCACCTAATCGACGACGAAGACGCAGAGAAAAAGAGCTGGTTCATCACCGAAAACATCAAAGGTCTAAGTTGCCAAATCTACGACACCGACAAAGACGAAGAAAAATGGAAAGACGACTGGGAACACAGCAACGCCATACCAGGGCTCGTCGAGATCACGCTCTACGCCGAACCCATCCAAGAAAACGACGACCCCGTAGAATTTCGTCAGCTCATAGAAATCCCGCTCGGTCCACCCGTCACCAACGACATATCGGAAGCAAATTAGGAAGAGAGGGAAACTGGATGACAGGAGCAAAGGAGAACCCATATTCGATATTTGATATTCGGTATTTGATATTTGGTATTTGGTATTTGATATTTGATATTCGATATTTGGTGTTTGATATTCTCTCTCCCTCTTCAAATCCCCCTCCTGGGAGGGGTGTCCGCAGGGCGGGGTGGGTTCTTCCAATGGTTTGAACTAAACCCAATTAAAAAATGAACATCCTAAACTATAATTCAAACCTAAAACCGTTCGCAAAAAAACTGCGATCACACATGACTTTAGCCGAAGTTCTCCTCTGGAAGAAACTCAATCGAAAACAGCTCGGCGTGCGGTTCAATCGACAAAAACCCATTTCAAAATGGATCGTCGATTTCTACTGCAAAAAACTGCACCTCGTCATAGAAGTGGATGGAAATAGTCACAACTTGAAAAAAGAAGAGGATGACGAACGACAACGGAAGCTGGAATCTCTTGGAATTCGCTTTTTACGTTTCTGGGATTGTGAGGTTAAAGAAGAGATGGGGTCTGTGATTGAACGTATTGAAAGCTGGATCAGGGAGAACCCACCCCGCCCTGCGGGCACCCCTCCCAAGGAGGGGACTCCAAGCGTTGGAGAACCCACCCCGCCCTGCGGGCACCCCTCCCAGGAGGGGATTCCGAACGTTGGAAAACCCACCCCGCCCTGCGGGCACCCCTCCCAGGAGGGGATTCCAAACGTTGGATTTGAAATCTATCCTTCTGCAGTTCCTTGTTCGTTATTCAATAGTCAATATTCCAAAAAACGCGGCTCTGCTCTTATCGTGGTGATGTGGGTGCTGTTGATTATCTCCCTAATCGTCAGTACTTTTGCGTTCGAAATGCAGTTGGAGTCGCGCCTAATCTCCGCCCAGCGTAAGCGCTTTAAGGCGGATCAGTTGGCGCTGGCCGGCGTGGAGCTCGCTAAAGCGATGCTCGCTTTTGAGGAGGATCCGCTCGAAGGCGATGATGTCGTTTATGACGATCCTTTTCTCAGCGAAGCTTCGAAAATCGCTGACGGAGTTCCTGTTCTTTTCTCCGAGAAGTTCGGTGATGGAGAAATAACCCTGCGTATAGACTACGAAAAGGGGCGGCAAAATATCAACACAATGAGCACGGAAGAGTGGCACGAGCTTTTTGATCAAACAGGCGTTCCTAATGTCGACTGGGATAGCCTTTGCGGATGCCTCGTCGACTGGATCGATCCTGGCGATACTCATCAGCTTAACGGCGCAGAAAAGGATGATCCGTTTTACCGCGAGCGGGGGTATGAACCCAAAAATGATACGGTCGATACGGTCGATGAACTTCTTCTCATCAAGGGTTGGACGCAGGAGATTCTCTACGGAAATCTAGCCGATGAAGATGCAGAAACGCCAATGAGCGGGCTTGCCAAACACCTTACAACATGGGGCGACGGTAAAATCAATCCAAATAGCGCAAGTCGAATGGTGCTCAATAGTCTAAACATTCCAGAAGAACTGGTGGACGCCATTATTGAGGCCCGCCTCGGATTAGACGGGGAGGACGGAACCGAGGACGATGGCATCACGAAAGAGGATTTTGTAGCGCTCGGGCTCAGCGACAAGGTCTTCACGCTAACGCCTGAGTGCATCATTATCATCAGTGAAGGATCGGTCGGCGGACTCGTTAGCACAATATCTTCTGTTTTTAAACTAGTCAAAAAGGAGTATGTTCCTCTATTCTGGCTGGAAGGAGAAGAAGAAAGGTTTTAGGCTTGAGGCTTAAGACCTGAACTCTGAAAATATATCCATCTTAAATTAAGCACCTAAAACTTAAAAATCCACTTCAGAAACCACATGCTTCTATACCGCCATACAACAGGAATTCATTACACCGACGAAATCGTCGAGTGGGCGGTACTGCGTAAAACCCGTGCCGAAACCGAAACGCTGCTCGAGGGAGCCGTGCCGATCCCGTCCGGTTTCTTCGAGCAAGATGAAGCTCCGATCTTTCCTTCCGAGGTTCTTACGGATATCCGAAAGAATTTCCGAGGAATCGTTACGGTTGCTCTGCCATCTTCCAAGCTGCTCATGCGCGTTCTGGAGCTTCCATCGTCCGACCCCGAAGAACTCGACGGGATGGTTGAGCTTCAGATGGATCAAATATCCCCGTTCCCTGCCGACCAGCTCACTCTCTCGTACGAACTTCTCAACGAAACCGAGAACCACTCCCGCGTCCTCGCAGTCGCCGCGCCGCGAAACTCAGTCGACGAATTGGGCGAGCTTTTTAAAAGTAAAAACGTTTATATCCGAAGCCTAGACGCCGAGATTCTGGCGTGGTGGAGCTTGCTGTCGGCGAACGGGAAAGTTCCTACCGAAGGTCGGATTATTCTCGTTCTCGAAGAGCACACAGAGTTTTCCATGATCGTCGTCGACGACGGTATACCCGTTTGTTTCCGATCCTTGGAACTTTTTCACGACTTCTCAGACGAATCCGTTCTGCACGAAATCGTCGAGGAGATGAAATATACCCTCCTCTCGCTCGAAACCGAATATGGTCATCGCGCTGAATGCGCCATTGAATTCTGGAGCGAGACAGAGATCCCGCAACCCCTTCTAACCCTGTTGGGTAAAGAGTGCGCAGGAAACATCAACGTTCACGACCTTGGCACCCTGCCGTCCATGGCAGGCGGTCTTGCACTACGTTCCGCCGAGCGCGAGGTTCACCACGTAGAATTGGTTCCACGCGAATGGATTGAGTTGCAGCGCAAAAAACGCTTCATGCAGGTCGCGACCATCGCCTCCATCGCCGTGCTCAGCATCTGGCTTGGCATCATCAGCGTCACCGTCGCAATCTTTGCCTTCCAAAAAGCATCGTTCAACAAACTCAAAGCAGAAGCCGCACAATACAGCGAACCCGCACGCGCAGCGCAAGCCGCACGCGAAGAAATGGTCTCGCTCGAAAAATATTCCGACCGCTCACGTTCCGCCCTCGAATGCCTTCGCGGAATCACTCAGACCCTACCCAATTTCGTAAAAATCACCTCATTCACATACACCAAAAGAAAAGCCATCCGCTTGAGCGGAACCGGCGACAGCTCGGACCTCATCTACGACTACTTCCAAAAGCTCGGCGAGCTCGACCTCTTCGAAGGCGTAGAAAACACAAAAATCAACAACAACACACGCTTCTCCATCACCGTCAATCTTCCGAAACCTGAAACGGAGGATTTATAATGAAAATGTCGAACCGAGAAATCATCATTGGAATGGCCACCCTTGCCGTCGTTCTCTTCGGCTTCACCTACTGGATGGGCGGCTCAAAAATTGCGGAACAAAAAGAGATGGCAGAAGAGCAAATTCGTCTTCGCCGCCAGATCAAACTACACCAACGGATTCTTGAAGAAAAAGAGACCTGGATTGGACGGCTCGACTCCCTGCAAGCCGAGCTCCCCGTCTACGACCGGCGAATCCCCATCTCAGTCCTCCTCTCGAAAGAGATCAAAGGAATGGCGGATAACCATGGGCTCGACCTCACACGCACGCAACCCGGCGTTGAAAAGCAGGTTGGAACACTCTACGAAATCAACGTATCCTGCGAATGGATAGGAAGCTTAGAAGCGCTGACCCACTTTCTCTACGCGCTCCACTCGAAAGGCATTCGCTTTGACGTATGGCAAATCAACATCAAGCCCGTAGCCAAACAAGAAGGGATGCTAAAAGGCTCCATGAGCATCGACTGCGCCTATCGGAGAGAAAAAGAAAATGAATAACCAATCAACAGCCATTCGCGTCCCATTAGCAGCTCAACTCTTCGAACAAGGCACCGCAACCCTCGCTCAAGCAGCAAAAAAAGCCTCTCTTTCTATAGCAGAATTTTTGGAGGTATTGCAAAATTTCGACATAGATGCCGTATGCCACGCCCCAAATGAAATGGATGATGATTTGAAAGCGATGGCGTGGATTCGCGCAGGAGAAAAAGAATAACCAATCAACAGTCATTCCTTGCATAGGCGCAGAGGGAGACTTCTTATTGTGTTGAATATTGAAAAACCGGAAACAAACACCATGAAAAACAAACTACTTTTTACCATTCTCTGCCTCGCCATCTCTTCGGCACTCCATGCGGAACAACTCTTCACGCAAAGTTTCGTGGACACACCGCTCGAGATGCTCGTCGGAACCTATAACGAATGGACAGGACGCACCCTCATCATCCAAGCCGACCTAAAAAAGAAGATAAACCTAAAATACAGCAAACTCACCAAAGACGAAGCGATGCAAGCCATCGAGACCATCCTCTCCATGAACGGTGTAACCATGATCCCTATGGGCGAGAAATTCCTAAAAGTCGTCAACATCGCCACCGCCCGCCAAGAAGGCATGACCATTCACCCCTTCGACCCCGAAAAAACCTACACCGCCGCCGACCAGCTCATGACCCAAGTCATCCCCCTGCGCTACGTCGTCTACGCCGACGTCCAAGAAATCGTCCAGCAACTCATCCACGGCTACGGGAAAGTCATCAAACTCGACCGCGTTAACAGCATCCTCGTCACCGACACCTCCGCCAACATTGGACGCATCGTCGAAGTCATCGCCATGGTTGACCAACCGCTCGAAAAAATTGAACCCCGCATCTACCAGCTTAAACACGCGCAAGCCGGAAGCATTGCGGGAAAACTCAAAGAACTCGTCGAAGCCGCTAAAACCGAAAAAAGCTCTAAAACCGTCATTGCCGCGCCACGAGCTGTACCCGGCGTCATTCGCGCACCAAGAACCGTCACCACCACATCCGGCGGCGACTCCTTCGCCGACGAAACACAAATGATCCAAGGCGAAGTCAAATTCGTCTCCGACGAACGAACCAACATCCTCATCATCTTCTCAAAAGCCGCAAACTTCACCTTCTTCGACAGCATCATCAAAGTCCTCGACGTTCCCGTCGACCCCGCAGTCATCACCGAAGTCGTCAACCTCGAATACGCAAAAGCCTCCGAAATCTCAGGCATCCTCAACGAATTTGTCGGAGCCGCCAAAGAAACCGAAAAGACAAAAGGAGCCGTTGGTAGAATTGTCGACGGAAACAAAAGCATCAACGACATCATCAAGGCACGCACAAAACCCGCACAAATCAGCGAAGCCTCTGAAAACGCGATGGGGCGCCTATCAGCCGACACGAAAATCATCTCCGACGAACGCTCCAACTCTCTCCTCCTCATGGGTCGCAAAACCGACATCGAAGCCCTAAAAGCCGTCATCGCCGACCTCGATGTCATGCTCGAACAGGTCATGATCGAAGCCGTCATCCTTTCCGTCGGTTTGAATGACTCCCTCCAAACTGGGGTTCAGTGGGTTTATGATACACAAAAAGGTATTAATACGAGTTCGACAAGCTCCACATCCAGTACGAACAGTGGAGTTACAAACATTACAACCACAACAATAATAGATAACATCGGTGCGGCGTCCAGACATCTGACAGGTTTCGATGCTTCTGGTCTCGCAAGCAATCTAGCTAGTGGCGCATTGAGCTACTACGGCACATTTCCTTCCTTAAACGTAACCGCAATTCTAAGCGCGGCGAAAAGCGACGGCGATGCACGGATACTTTCCACGCCAGTGGTGATGACCACCGACAACACCGAAGCCTCCATCACTGTCGGTGAAGAACGTCCCGTCGTCACATCCTCCGTCAACAGCGACAGCACAACTGCAGCCCGCGCCACGTATGAATATCGAACCATCGGACTCACCCTCACCGTTACGCCCAACATCAACCCTGAAGGGTTCGTCGTCATGGAAATCAGCCAGACGGCAGACGACATTTTAGACAACACAAAAATTGACGGCAATGACGTACCAATCATCTCCAAACGGGAAATCAGCGCCACCGTCGCAGTTCAAGACCGCTCCACAATCGTACTCGGCGGACTGGTTCGGAAATCAAAATCTCAAAGCGCCACAAAGATTCCAATCCTTGGAGACATCCCGCTCCTCGGCTGGTTCTTTAGCTCGCACAACAACTCTGAAGCCCGCAGCGAACTCGTCGTCCTTCTCACCCCCTACGTGCTAGACACGCCCGAAGCGGCGGAAGAAAAGAGCCGTCAAATCTACGAAGCCTCCGATTCAAAAAACACGGAATGGCCGCGCGACTGGTCGCAAAGCCCGCTCGCCAACGACGAAGAGTCTGATGAGGACGAGGAGTCAGACAAACCTAAAGGGTTCTTCAAGAGAATCTTCGGCTCCAACGACAACCCAGAAGAAGACGCCCTGCCCCTGGAAAACTAAAACACCCAACGTCTGCGAACAGAAACACTCGCGCTGGGCTGCTTGATTTATTGAGAGCCCGTCGCGCGAGGAAACAGGGAATCCAACACAGTAAACAGCCGGTCATCATCTGTGAAATCCTCAAAAACAAAATCGGCTCCCGCTTTTTCCAAGGTCTGGAAATCGTAGCCGCCAGTGGCGACAGCGATGGAGGTCATCCCATTTGCCTTTGCGGCATGGATATCGCTGGGCGTATCACCGATCAGCACAGCACGTTTCGGCTTTCCGGCGCGTTCCCAGGCATGACGGGCAATCTCCACACGATCTTCATGGTCGCAGCCACAGCCGAATCCGCGCTCGTCGAAATATTCTGAAAGCCCTGCGTGTTTCAACTTGAGCTTCGCGGTCGCTTTGATGTTGCCTGTCACGATGCCAAGCTTCCATCCAGATGATACGGGAGTCCTATACTCATTCCGAACATTGGAAAGCATAGGGAGGATTCTTCCAATGTTTGGAAAAATCTCGATCCGATTTTTCTTCATTTGCGCATCAAGAGCGGGCGCAAGGCAGTCAAAAAAAGCACGCTCCATTTCCGGCGTAGAGATTTCGCCGCGCTCGATGCAGATTTTACGAAACACGTCCAAATCAGTCGCTCCATGAAAATTAATGTGCTCAACGTTTTGCATCCACCCGAGAGCTTCATCAAACGCCAGACGGAACGCCTCGCGCCCAGAACCGCGTGCATAAAGCAACGTGCCGTCGATATCAAAAAAGATCCACTTATTGTTTGTATTCATTGAATTCCATCCTATCTCGGAACGATCCTAGGATTCTTTCCCCGTGCAAGACAAACGCCAAAATCAATATTTTGCATCAGGGCTGGATCTCGTTCAGTTTTTTGTGTCTTTGATCGATCCTTTATGGCACATTCATCCGCGTATTCTTTTGCGGAGGTTCAAGATGTATTTCAATGCGATAAAAAACAACTCCCTATCGAGCTGCTTAAAAAATGGGGTCCGCGATCTTTGGACACATAGTTCGACGGCGATTGAAGGAAACACACTTTCTTTGAAAGAAACCTCCTTTATCCTGAACGAAGGGTTAACCGTTTCTGGTAAAACGCTTCGAGAGCACAGCGAGGTGATCGGACACGCCCACGCGATTGAATGTTTATACGACCTAATCACAACGGATACGCCAGTGACGGAACGTGAGATCTGCGATCTACACAAAGCCATCATGCTCAATCCTCCCATGGACTCTCTCGCGCCGATTGGACGTTGGAAAGTGGAATCGAACTTTACACAGCAAATCAACGAACACGGGAAAATCGTCTACAAAGAATACCCGAAACCAAAGGAGATCCCAGCTCTGATGAGCAAATGGGGTTCATTAATTCCATCCATACAGACGGACGAGCCAGTAATACAATACTCCAAACTGCACATCGCCATTGCCTCAATTCATCCTTTTGCCGACGGAAACGGACGCCTCGCCCGCCTTTTGGCGAATCTTCCCATCTTAAAATTGGAATTCGTACCCATCACCATATCGAACGAATCGCGCCGAGAATACATTTCCATCCTTCAAAACACAAAAATTGATAATGCGTTGAATATAACAAAAGGTCTGAACACATTTGTCGAATTTGCCAAAAAGGAGTGGGAAAGCAGCCGCAAGCTATACCAACAATCCGTCCAAAAATCTCACTAAAACGGAAAAGCTTAACCGCGCTGAAAAAGGCACCCGTGTAGGAAACCATTAAAACAGGTATCAGGAACAGGCGAGCTGGAAGCTCCCACCACTTCCAATTTCCAGCCGATGCCCATTCGTTGTGCAAACATCTCCCCATCCAAATCTTTCGTGATCTCTGCGCTCTCTTATGGCTAAAATTCTTCCAACCCTTGGAAGTTTACTTTTCCAAAAATCGGCAATCGGAAATGTTTCCCACCTTCGACATTCGATATTCGATATTCATCCCCTCTCCCCTCGGCTGTTCCTCTGACTTCCTCTAGCGAAGCGGTTGTGAAAACCTGATCCAGCTTATTTCCAACCCTCGGAACCATTCTCCAGCCCTCATACAAAACGCTGATTTCTGGGTTTTGCCTCGCAACTTGAAT
>JAOZMR010000171.1 GCA_029934215.1 Pontiellaceae bacterium
GTTTGATGAGGGGGGAACCCGCTTCGGCGGGTTCCTCTACTCTACTGTTCTTTCGCGGTTAAACCTCTTGTAGCTTTTTCCAGACATTCGCTCGTTGCGTGCTTAATTCGTTTTGAAAGTGGCGTCATTCAACTTGCGAGGCAAATCGTTGAAATTGGCGTTTTGTATGAGGGCTGTTTTACACTGCGTAAACGTCTCCGTCTTTAGCCTGCGTTTCACCGTTTTTTAACCCAACTAAACGCCGCTGGGACTCGACGTACCCGCTCGGGACGTAATAACCGCTTCTTGATCCTCATATTCCTCTCCTATTTTCGTGAGTTCCATGGCAAAAACAGCCAAACCACGAGAGTAGATTTTTCGAATATAAACGGCGATCTCATCTTGTAACGTCAAACCACTTAGGTTGGACACAAGTCCCACGAACAGAGGGGGTTGTGACCTACACGTATCTTGTAACGCTTTTTTGCGTAAGTACGCCTCCTTGCGCAACCTTGATCATCTTTTTGCCAATTCTGAACTCGCTTAACATTTTCGTCCCCGCAAAAGTGCTCGCGGTTTTCGGTTTACGGAGCTACTTGCGTTGCGAATGCGTCTTACTTGCGCATTTGCATTCAGGTTTTGAACAGAACTCCTGCTTCCCATTTAGACGGGGATCAGGGATAAATAACTCCCTGCATCCCAAGCATTTACGCTTCCTGTCACATTTCTTTGTTTTTGCAAAATCCTCTTATCAAAGAAAGTGTAGAAGAAAAAACCACGAGTGGACGGAAAGAAAACGCCGGCATCATTCAATTTGCGAGGCAAAAGCTAAAATCAGGCGTTTTGTATGAGGGCTGGAGGGCATTTTCGATTGAAGATTTCCGATGTCCGATTGAAGAAAAAGGGTTCCAACCATTGGAAGTTTACTTTTCCAAAAATCGGCAATGCCCCCATTTTGACTTCATCTAGCGATAACGGTTGTGAAAAAATGATCCATCCACCAAAGAACCCACCCCTCCCTAGAGGGGATTTTCAACCCTTGGAATCTTTTCTTTTGCGTTCTTTTTTCTAAATAAAGGAGGCTTATGTTTCAGACCTTGTGACTTCTGCGACCTGATTTATGAGCTGTTCTTCCTGTTTTTTGAACTCATCGGATTTAAACTCAAGCTGATTCCAGTCGCGAGTCACTTGCGTGAGATTCTGAAAGAAACCGCGTGCGGTTTCTTGATTCTCAAACGTTAACTTTGTTTTCAATAGGCGGGAAATAAAGCTGAAAACATATTTCTGTCGATCGACGGGGGTTGCTGCATCCACGTCGTGGAAGGCGTTCTGCTGAAGATAAACTGAATCGAGATATTCGCTTTTCATGTAAACAATAAAGTCGTCGATAGAGGTTCCTTCTTCGCCAACAACTTTCATCATCTGGCCCACTTCGTTCCCTTCGCGTAAAAAGCGGCGGGCTTCAGCTAGCTCGTCGGCGTCTACGACACTCGGGTATTTGCTCCAGCTTTCTAGAGGATCAATGGCAGGAAAACGCCGAGCGTCCGAGCGGGCTCTGGATAACCCGTGAAATGCGCCTACCACTTTTAGTGTTCCTTGCGTAACGGGTTCTTCAAAGTTGCCCCCAGCAGGTGAAACGGTTCCGCCGATCGTGACCGATCCGGTTGATCCGTCGTTCAATTTCACCACGCCACCGCGTTCGTAAAAAGCGGCAATGACGGATTCGAGATAGGCAGGAAAGGCTTCTTCGCCAGGAATTTCTTCGAGACGACCGGACATTTCGCGGAGTGCTTGCGCCCAACGTGATGTTGAGTCGGCGAGGAGTAAAACATCGAGCCCCATCTGGCGGTAGTATTCTGCGAGCGTTACTCCTGTATAGACAGAGGCTTCGCGAGCCGCAACTGGCATGGAGCTTGTGTTGCAAATAATGAGCGTCCGTTCCATCAAGCTTTTGCCCGTTTTCGGGTCGGTTAGTTCTGGGAATTCGCGGAGGGTTTCCACAACTTCTCCTGCACGTTCGCCGCAGGCTGCAATAATTACAACATCCACGTCTGCATGACGGCTGGTGATTTGTTGGAGAACTGTTTTTCCTGCGCCGAATGGACCAGGAATGCAGTAGGTTCCACCGCGAGCAACAGGGAAAAAGGTGTCTACAATTCGTTGTGATGTTGCGAGTGGTTCGGTGGGTCGCAGGCGTTCGAAGTAGCATTTAATCGGTACTTTCACCGGCCAGACTTGCATCAATTTCACGTCGTGGTCACGTCCTTTGTCGTCCGTGATGATGGCAACCACATCTTCGACCGTGAATTCGCCAGCTGTTTTAATCGATTTCACTGTCATCCGTCCCGGCAAACGGAACGGAACCATGATTTTATGGTCAAAAATTCCTTCTGGGACTTTCCCGATCGCATCGCCTGCAACAACGGTGTCGCCGACGTTGGCGAGCGGACTAAATTGCCATTTTTTTTCTCGGGGAAGTGGTTTGAGATATTTACCGCGTTGCAAAAAGAAACCGCACTCTTCGGCGAGAGCTGGGAGCGGATTCTGTAAGCCATCAAACACCTGCGTCAATAATCCGGGTCCGAGTTCAACCGAGAGAAGAGCTCCTGAGAACTCCACCTCATCGCCGATTTTTAAACCGACCGTGTCTTCAAACACCTGCAATTCAGCATAGTTTCCGCGAATACGAATAACCTCTGCTTTCAACTGAACATCACCTAGTTTTGCAAAACCAACCTCGTTCTGAATAACGGGGTTTTCGAATTCCACCGTTAGTAGATTTCCATTTACTCCAACAATTTTTCCAAGATTCATGATTTTTGTTATTCGTTGTTTGTTATTTGATGTTTGTTATTTAATGTTCGTTATTTGGAGCGTCCAATGTTGATAAAACAAGCGTTTCTACTCTTTTCTGACCAGCCGTTTCGTCCATGCTTGCCCAGCGCTCGGCGATACGCACCTTAATGGCAAATGCAAGCACTCCGGAGAATCCAAAGGGTTCCGTTAAAGCAATTTCATCAGCGAGAGCCCAACGAGCCTGATCAAGAGCCAGCTCCTGTTCAAGCGGGTTTGGACGAGCGCAGGCATCGATTACCTGGTTTTCGATGGTTGCGCTGAAGCCTTCGTGTTGTTGAAGAAACGGAGCGGGATCTGTACCGATTTTTTTTGCACGCGTCCGCACGACAGCATCACGTAGCTGTACTTCGGAGTTCCAGTATGTGGATGCTAAACGGTTCGGTGGTTCTCGGTTTTCTAGGACGGCTTCAACCGTCGAATATTCATCGTTCGAAAGATGGCTCGCAGAAGCGGCGCAAAACGCACGCACCCCCATCGCTGGTTTTTCACCGAGATGTAGAACAGGAAGGGATGAAACTAGATAGCAGTATTTCATGAAAAATCGTCATCTCTCATTTTTTAGCCTGTTTTGCAACGCGACCGACGATTTCGGCGAGTTTCGGACGCAGGAAAGCGGTTAGAGCTTCGGCGATGGCTTCCTGTGTGAAATCTAGATAGGCATGACCCTCTGTAAAGCTCATTTTGAACCCTTTGAGAATATCATTATCTACATGTAGTTCGATGCCCTGTTCCATTTTGTTGGCATATTTTGTAGCGAAGAGTTTAACCAGTTCTTTTTGGTCGGTATCGCTCACCAACATCTCGATGCGAGTTTCGCCCTGTTTTTCGGCGCTGGACCGAGCCATGTTCACCAACATCTGCTCGAGTACGTTAACGTTCAAGGCCTCTGTAGTGGATTGCGCCACAATTTCGGAGATGATGTTTTCGATGCCTTGTCCAACAGTAATCAGGACATCACGGGCGGATTGCTCGAGAGTCGCGATGCTACGTTGAGTGAAAACCTCGGCATCGGTTTCAGCTTTAGCGATCAGTTCTTTCGCTTTTGTTTCGGCGTCTCGGACGGTTTGTGCCGCTTTTTCTTTAGCCTGCGAAAGAATCTCAGCAGATTCGGCATCAGCCTTTTCGACCCCTTCTCTGCGGATCTGATCGAGTAACGGTTGCAATTCTTTAGCCATAGGATTCTCCAAACAGGTTTAAATTAAGTTGCTGATTCTACTCATCGCCACGCTCCTTGCAACAATGAATCTTCAAAAATGCAAAATAAATCTCCACGTATTTGCAACGTTCAGGTCGGAGTGGCGTCATTCAACTTGCGGAAATTAGGCGTTTTGCATGAGGGTCTACGTTTTTTTCTTCCAGTTTTTAAGCCCTAGGTTTGGATTCACGTCTTCGGGTTGCATGAATGGGATGCCTGCTTCTAGTTTGATCGCGGCGGCTCCAGCAATCATTGCCGCGTTGTCTGTGCAGAGTCGCGGGGTCGAGAGTTTTACGGGTATGCCGGTTTTCTCGGATAATGTAGCGAGTTTTTCGCGGAGGGGTCGGTTGAGTGATACGCCGCCAGCGCAGGCGAATGATGCGCAGGTGTATTTCTTCAGGGCGCGCTCCATACGGGTGGCGAGCGCGTCGGCTACGGCCTCTTGGTAGCTCGCGGTTACGTCGCGTTTCAGGTTTTCGTCCTCTAGCTTTTCTGGGTGCTTTTGTAGATGATAGAGTAGGGAGGTTTTGAGTCCGCTAAAGCTGAAACAGAGCTTCCGGTCGAGCGTGTATGGCCAGTCTTTCCCTGGGTTGTCGAGCCCGCGTGGAAAACGTACGCCATTCAAATCCCCGCCCTCTGCGAATTTTTGTATGGCGGGTCCGCCGGGATAACCAAGGCCAAGGAGCATCGAGCCCTTGTCGAGTGCTTCCCCCGCTGCATCGTCTATTGTTTGACCAATGACTTCGTAGTGTCCTGGCTTTTTCATATAAACAAGCCGCGTGTCGCCGCCAGAAACGAGTAGCGTGAGCATCGGGAATGCGCCGTCGAGAACAGGTGGGGAGTCGCCAAGAAATACCGAAAGAATGTGCCCTTCGTGATGGTTGATGCCCATTAGAGGTTTTTGTAAGCGTTGACTGAGTGCGCGTGCGGTCGAAAACCCGATCAGCAACGAGCTGGCGAGGCCTGGACCGTAGGTTGCGGCGAGTCCGTCGAGCTCCTCGAAGGTGCAGTCGGCTTTGGCTAGTGCTTCTTCGATGATACCGGGCAGCTTCTTGACGTGGTCGCGCGATGCAATTTCTGGCACAACACCGCCGTATGGCGCGTGTTTAGCGATTTGTGAGTAAATGATGTTCGCTTTTATCGCGCCGTTTTTAACTACGGCAGCGGCGGTTTCATCGCAGGAGGTTTCTATTCCGAGGATGATCATTATTTTGTCCATTTCTGTTGAATCAGCATGCCCTTTAGGGCTCCGGTGGCGGTTTCGAGTTGAAGGTCGTGAAGTACGGCGTTTGTTTCAATGCCTAAATCGGGGTCCACGTTTTTCCGAGCTTTTTGTGTGCGTAGTTTGTATAGGTCTTCAAGGGGCATTTCAATGACGATGTCCGGTTCGATTCCTTTGTCGTGAATCACTCGTTCGCTAGGTGTGTAATATTTAGCGGTCGTCAGTTTGACCGCAGAGCCGTCCTGTAGCGGAAGAATGCTTTGAACGGAGCCTTTGCCAAATGTTTTTTCGCCAACGAGTACCGCTCGCTTATGGTCTTGCAACGCGCCCGCGACAATTTCTGATGCACTCGCGCTTCCGCCGTTCACGAGAATCGCGATCGGGAAGTCAAGCCAGTGCGCACCTCCGCTCGATTTGAAAACCTGGCGTTGGTTTCCTTGTGTACGCCCCTGCGTGAAGACGATCATCTCCCCCTTCGGCAAGAACAGCTCTGCCACTTCTGCGGCGGCTGTGAGGAGTCCGCCAGGGTTGCCGCGCAGATCAATCACAAGCGCCTCCAACCCCTCATCCACTAACGTTTGAATTTCGGTCTTGAGCTTTTCGCCCGTTGGGGCGTTGAATTGTGTGATGCGGACATAGCCAATTTGATTCTCAAGCAGTTCGGCATCCTTCACGCTGGCGACATTAATTTCTTCTCGGATAATCGTGATTTCCTTGGTTTCATGCGTCGAAGGGCGGACTGTTTTGATGATGACCTCGGTTCCGGGTTCGCCGCGCATAAGCTTCACAGATTCCGAAAGGCTCATCTCGCGTGTTTCTTCTCCGTCTACCTCAATGATGATATCTCCCGAAAGGATTCCGGCGCGAAAGCCAGGCGTATCCTCCAT
>JAOZMR010000172.1 GCA_029934215.1 Pontiellaceae bacterium
TCTGCCGTTTTCGAGGAAACTCGTGACCTTTGAGCTTAAGTGGTAAGGCTACGGTCCTCTAGCGTAGCGGTTGTGGAAAATCTTAATGGAGATTGGTGAGGTTGGAGGCTTTTCCTGCCGTGAAGAGTTTTTCACAACCACTTCGTTAGAGGAATAGAGAGGAACTTCGGAGAGGGAGTTCTGCCCACTTATCTTCACGAATCTGTCGGCGACGCAATGAGCTGCCGGAGTTGTATTTTTTTTATTGTATAAGCATCTGGGTAATCCCCAGATGGAGAAATAACTGAATAGAGTTTGGTGGAGAGTTTTTGCAGAATGATTGACGGCAGACCTCAGGTATGCCGTCAATCATTCTGCTGACTAGAACAGCCCGGCATAGCCGGCTTAACCGACCCGCACTGAAGGATCAACTTATTGAAATGACAGATCCTGACTTTCCAAAAAGCACCTTTCAGAAATATATCTTAACCGAAAAAGGTACGACGATGCGTAAAAGTAACGAATGATCCATCCATTGTATTTCCAGAGATTCAGATCAAACTTTTTGAGGATGCATTGCAGATTTGGAGTCTCTGGTGAAGTGGATTTTCGATGCAGAATAAGCCTCTTCAATACCTCTTGCGCCTCTGCGTCTTTGCGTTGAAAAATGCATTGATTCCGTCTTTTTGCGTTTTTTTAGCACTCCTCTCTTTCTCTCTTTTGTTGTTTTGTGCTATATAGGTAGCTTCGATGGGTGATGAAGCCCCTTTTTGTGGTGTTTTTGTTGGAGTAAAATGACCGAACAGAAGAAAAAACAGGTTTACGATGAGAGCAAAATCAAAACGCTCTCTTCTTTGGAGCATATTCGGGCGCGTACCGGAATGTATATTGGGCGCACCGGTAATGGTAACCATTATGATGACGGCATTTATGTCCTTCTTAAGGAGGTGATCGATAATTCCATCGACGAATTTATCATGGGGCACGGCAAAAAAGTCGAAATCACTCTCGAAGAGGATACCGTGTGTGTTCGAGATTACGGGCGCGGGATTCCGCTCGGAAAACTGGTCGAATGTGTTTCGCGCATCAATACGGGTGCAAAATATAACGACGATGTTTTTCAGTTCAGCGTCGGGCTGAACGGAGTTGGAACGAAGGCAGTAAATGCTCTTTCGAGTTATTTTGTTGCGCGGAGCCATCGCGGCGGGGAGTTTGTTGAAGCCCGTTTTGCAAAGGGCGTTCTCCAGGAGGAGGATAAGGGAGTGTCGGACAAGGAGGAGGACGGAACATTTCTTAGTTTCTCGCCCGATCCTGAGATTTTTAAAAAATTCAACTTTCGTGACGATCATATCGATCGTCGCCTTCGCTTCTACTCCTATCTTAATGCAGGGCTCGCCATCCTTTTTAACGGAAAAAAAGTGGTGTCAAAGAATGGATTGCTCGACCTGATTGCGGATGAGAGTGAGTTCGAAAAAATTTATCCGCCATTTCATTATCGCGACAAGATGCTCGAATTCGCTTTCACTCACACCAATCGGTTTAGTGAGGACTACTATTCGTTCGTGAATGGTCAGTTTACGAGCGATGGCGGCACACACTTGAGCGCCTTTCGCGAAGGGCTTTTGAAGGGAGTCAACGAGTACGCCAAAGCGAAATTCGACGGGAACGATGTTCGAGAAGGCGTTTTGGGCGCGGTTGCCATTCGCCTCAAAGAGCCCGTTTTTGAATCGCAGACAAAAAACAAACTTGGGAATACCGAGATCCGCTCCGAGATCGTTTCCAATGTTCGCAAAGCCGTGGTCGAGCTGTTGCATCGCAATAAGCCAGACGCCGAAAAGCTACTCGAAAAAATCAAGGAGAGCCAGCGACTGCGCAAGGAACTCAATTCGGTTAAGAAGTTAGCACGCGAGCGTTCTAAAGCGGTTTCGATCCGTGTTCCGCAACTTAAGGATTGCAAGAAACATTACGATAAAAAGAAGGCGACGCACGAAGACACAATGGTTTTTATCACCGAGGGGCAGTCCGCTGGGGGCTCCATCGTGAGTTGTCGCAACGTCAACACGCAGGCCATCTACACGCTAAAAGGAAAGCCGCTCAATGTTTGGGATCTCAAGCGCGATGCCATTTATAAAAATGTTGAGATTTATAACCTGATGCGCACGCTGAATATCGAGGAATCGTCCAACGGGCTACGCTACAATCACGTTGTTCTCGCAACAGATGCCGATGTCGACGGGTTACATATTCGCAACTTGATGATCACCTTCTTCTTGCGCTTTTTTGAACCCGTTGTACGAGACGGGCATTTGAAAATCCTCGAAACACCCCTTTTTCGGGTGCGCAATAAAAAACATACGATCTACTGCTATTCCGATGAAGAGCGAGAAGCGGCACTATCAAAACTCGGGCGCGGCGCCGAGATCACTCGCTTCAAAGGGCTTGGAGAAATCTCCCCGTCAGAATTCAAAGGATTTATTGGTAAAGACATGCGGCTCACATCTGTGATCGTCGACGAAGACCACTCCATATCAGAAGTCCTAAGCTTCTATATGGGGAAAAACACAAAAGAACGTTATACTCATATTATGGAAAACCTCGAAGTGGATGAAGAAATCCTATGATTAACGAAGAACTAGACCTGTTTGCCAACCTAGAGCCCGTTAAAACAACCGAGCCCGCCGTGGAAGCCCCAGCTAAAGCGGAGATCGAGACTGTTGCCACGAAAGAACCTGAAGCGCTCGAAGCCGAACACGGTCCCTTGCGCACGCTGATTGACTTCAACTTCATGCAATACGCCTCCTACGTTATTTGCAGCAGAGCCATTCCGAACGTTGCCGATGGTCTAAAGCCGGTGCAACGCCGCATCATGCACTCGTTACACGAAAAAGATGACGGACGGTTTGTGAAAGTTGCGAACATTGTGGGACACACCATGCAATACCATCCGCACGGCGACGCCTCCATAAACGACGCCCTTGTTTCGCTCACAAATCGCGGATGCTATCTCATTGAAGGCCAAGGAAACTTCGGCAACATCTACACTGGCGACCGCGCCGCTGCGGGGCGATACATCGAATGCCGACTCACACCGCTCGCTCGCGAACAGCTCTTCAACAAAGAACTCACACACTACATTCCAAGCTACGACGGACGCAACCAAGAACCAGTCACTCTACCATCAAAACTACCGCTATTACTCATGCTTGGAGCCGACGGAATCGCAGTCGGCCTATCCACAGCCATCCTAACCTACAACTTCATCGAACTCCTTGAAGCGCAGGTCGAAATCTTACGCGAGAAAAAACGCACGCCATACGTTGCCGACCCTCTACCCGACTTCCAAACCGGCGGCTTCATGGATGTCTCCGAATACAACAACGGCGCAGGGAAAGTAAAAGTTCGTGCAAAGATTGAAGAGCGCAAAGGACGCCTCATCATCACAGAACTTCCGCACGGACAAACCACCGAAAAGCTCACCGCCTCCATCGAAGACGCAGTAAAAAAGAAAAAAGTCGCCGTTCGCGTCATCAACGACTACACCGCCGAACACGTAGAAATCGAACTCGTTCTCTCACAAGGCGCAAAAATTGAGCAAGTTGAAAAAGCACTATACGCCTTTACAAACTGCGAAACATCACTATCCAGCCGCATCATCGTCATTCGCGACAAACGCCCCGTCGAAATGACCGTCGATGAGATTCTGCACCTCAACACACACCAACTCGTCGACGTACTCGAAGGCGAACTAAAACTAAGACGCGAAAAACTACTCGATGCATTTCACACCAAAACCCTCGTACAGATCTTCGTCGAAAACCGAATCTACAAAGCCATCGAACAATGCAGAAGCAACGACGCCGTTTTCACCGCCGTTTACACCGGGCTCGATCCATTCAAAAAGAAGCTACGCCGCACGATCGTTGACGACGACATCGAAATGCTGCTCGCCGTACGCATCAAACGAATATCCCTATTTGATATCGAAAAAAACCGACAAGACATAGAGAAAATCCTAGAGGAACTGACCGAAGTCGAGAAAAACCTCAAAGGACTCAACGGCTACACAATACGCTACGTCAAAGCACTCATCAAAAAACACAAAACAGACCATCCACGCCAAACCAAAATCGCCACCTTCAAAGAGATCATCGTACGAGAACTTACAGCGACCGAACTCACGATACATCACGACCCAGAAATCCAATTCCTCGGTTCATCCGTCAAAGGAGGCGAAGAAATCATGAAATGCTCCTCGCTCGACAAACTCATGATGATCTGGGATGACGGACGCTACCAAGTTGTACCGCCGCCAGAAAAACTCTTCGTCGACGGCAACTTCCGGTCCTGCACACACTTCGAACGCGACCAAGATATGACCTGCGTTTACACGCACCAGAAAGCCAGCTACATCAAACACTTCAAATGGGGCGGAACCATCATGAACCGCGACTATCGTCTTGCTCCTGAAAAGGCGAAAATCCTACTCCTACAAAAAGGATGCCCCGAAGAACTATACCTCCGATATCGTCCCGCCAAAGGTCAACGAATACATCAGCAATTCTTCCACACAAAAGACCTATCGATCAAAGGAGCCAAAGCAAAAGGAAATCGCCTCACCACGAAATCGATTCAATACATCGACACCAAACCCGGTCGCTGGTGGCGCCCAGACGAAGAAACCCCAAAAAGCGTTCTCAATTAACAAAACGCAAAACAGCTGTGAAATCGTGGTTTTATTCATGAGGCACTGGTTAGTGGTTGTGAAAACCTGAACCAGTTCGTTTTCAAACATTGGAAACGCTAGGAATCTCCACACCCAGAAAAAGGCAGGCGAATGATAGCATTTTTTTCTTTGGTTTTAAATTTGACGAATCTATATACTCTAGCTACTCTGAATATAGAATCACACGAAAAAGCGCACCTTCGTGGAAGGAGGTTTTTTTGAGATCCACCAAAAACGTAGAAAAAATGGAGAATGAATTACATGAAAAAATTGTTACTCGCTGGGATGGTTATGGTACTCGCCGCAGGTGTTTTTGCTGAGATTTTTACGGTGACAGGAGTTGTGGCCGAAAAAAAGTGGACACATAAAAAGACAGGAAAAGAGCTGAAAAAATACACTCTGTCTACGGACGAATACAAAAACGTTGAGTTTGCTGGTGGAAAGGCGATAGCGATCGTGAAGGATCTCGTAGGACAGACGATTACCCTGGAGGTTGACGCAGAAGTTAAAAAAACAGGAGGCCTAAAAGTAAAAAAGATTGTTGCCGTGAAATGATGTGAGGTTTTTCGCAGCGTCCGCTGAGAATCCTTTTCAGAAAGGCTGAGTTTTTAATCACTCGGTCTTTTTTTCTTTTACAACTTCAGCACTAAAACGCCTGCACCAGCTCATTCCAAAGTTTGGAAGATTTATTACCACGGATCTTATCAGCGGTCGGTTTTCAGAATGATTGACGGCAGACCTGAGGTGTTCCGAACGTGCTTTTTGTATTCCAAAAAAACGACCAATGATGGGACGGGATTCGGAACGTTCCGTTTCGTTTAGTCCAAGGGTTGGAAAATAATTCTGATGAACAACAGAAACAATATCCTTACGGGAAAAGACATTTTCGCGTGCCCCCCCCAGTGAACGGTAGAAAGCAGTTCCAGCCAAAACTGAGTTTCAAATCATTCCCGCGTGCCTGCTCCAAAATGGAAATAACCCGATCAAAAAACTGCTCCACATCCACATCCATTTTCTCAATTTCTTTTTTCATAATTTACTTTCCCTTCGTTGACGAGCGCTTCCAGTCTCGTTCAGCTTAACAATATGTCTCGCAATATCAAACGAGGCTGGACTCGACCACCGAGAGAACGGCTTCGTTATTGCGAAGCAACGCCCGAAGGAAGTGGCCAACCACTCGTCTACATTCTTTTCAAAAAAAGGTTTGCAAGCGTCTCGCTTGCATTCGGAAACTGGCAAGCGAGACGCTTCCCCTACTTTTCGATCACATTTCATCGCCCAGCTCCGCTTCCAGTCATGGCAGATGCATCTGAGCACTTAACGCTCTACATATGAAGGAAATGTGATTTTTCGCGGAACATTTCCCCAGCATTTCTTTTTACTCTCGGCATGAAAAATAAAACTCCAATGCCGAACCCCTG
>JAOZMR010000173.1 GCA_029934215.1 Pontiellaceae bacterium
CCGACTCTACAAAGCCCTCGGCGGCGGCTGGAAGGCATTGCCGATGGATGATTGATAAAAGAAAAGGGTTTCAACTCTTGGAAATCAAACCTTTTTCAAGGTTTGGCGAAGAATGTCGCGATCCGCGATTTTAAAATTTCTGGTCTTGATATTGGCGCGGATGAATTGCAATCTGCATAAAACCCATGCCTGAAAAACCAAACAAACAAAAATACGACCCCGCCATACATCATCGGCGATCGATCCGGCTGAAAGGACATGATTATGCCGGAGGCGGGGAATATTTCATCACGATCTGTGCGCATCGGAGCGCGGGGAAAATATTCAATCCGCCTGATGTTCGCGAAATGATTTGTCGGGTTTGGAATGAATTGCCGAATCGGTTTCCAGAAATATGGAGGGCATCGATGAAAGATGCCCGTACCGTCGCAGGGGCGGGCTTAATGCCCGCCACAGACATCGTCGTCATGCCGGATCATTTTCATGCGTTGATCAAATTGCGGCGCGGCGATCACACATTGCGGGAAATCATTGGCACATTTAAATCGTTGGTGGTGCATGAATATATTGCTGGCGTAAAGCGCGGTGCCTGGGCACGATTCCCCGAGAAAATCTGGCACCGCAATTATTACGAGCGCATCATTCGCGGCGCGGAGGATCGAGAGCGCACCGCGAGCTACATCCAAATGAATCCCGTGAAATTGCAATTCCGCATTGAGGGCATTGCCGCCATGGGCAATCCCGCTCTCTGGGAGTTTCCATCCCTTGGAATTCTTGCATCCGGAGATTCTCTCTCCGCGCAACGCCCGCGCTTGCCGAAAGGTACCATCCTTTTTTCGGGATGCCATTCTGGCGCGGAACAGGCGTTGGTCCGCGAAAGTCTTCGACCCCTCATCTGGATGCCCGCTGTCTGCCCCGACTCCGTCGGCTTTTTCCCGTGGCAGTTGAAAAGAATGGAAGAAGGAAGCCTACTCGTTCTCTGTCCATTCGAAGAAACACACACCACGCGAGCGAACGCGCTCACCCGCAACCGACTTATTGCCGAACGCTGCGACCGCCTATGGATTCCATCCGCCCGAAAAGGCGGCAGCCTCGAATCCCTGAAAAAAGAATATCAAGAAAAACACATCTGATAGGGGCGTCCCGCTGGTGGGGACGACATTGGGATGGCATCCCGCTCTCTAGAACAAGTATGGATGATTGTTTCTCAGAGGTGTTTGATCTTTTTCGGTCGCGGGCAGTCAAAAGCGGCGGATGAACGAAACCGTCCTAAACGACACGGACGGCTCATTGATTTAAAACCTTTAACTGACGGAGAAAAACTGCCTGAAACAGGCAGCCATTATGCTCTTCGCAAAGGAGCCAGACCGGTTCATTTCAGGTGCGTATGTCGAAGTCGTCTTTTTTGTGACCGATGATGACCTGCGTTGACCATATCGTCGTTTGGAATGCTGGGGTACTGCCAGATAACTGGAGCATCGACTCGCTTCTAAAAAAAACATCCGTCCCGCCCGTACAACCCGCTCATAGCTAACGCACTTTTCCGTGCTGGGTATATCGAATCATGGGGCGCGGTATTGAAAAAATTGCGTGCGAGTGTCGGGGACACGGCATTGCCCCCCCCCCCCCGAATACAACTATGAACTCTCCGGGCTCATGCTTACCTTTAATGCCACTTTTCCTGCGGATCAAAGCTCCGGTGTTCAGCTATTGACAAACGGGGGGCATCTCAAATGACAGGTGAATTGCTCAAGGTTCTAAAAGATAGACCGTTTGATCGAAAATCGGCTCAGCAATATATCGGTTTGAAGAGCCAGTCAAACTTCAGAGAACGCTATCTAGAAGCGGCGTTTTCCAATGAATTAGTCGAAGTGACCCTCTCTGAGAAACCAAACAGCCTTTTCCAGAAATACCGCCTCACCGAAAAAGGCAGAGCACTCATCTCATCGTTGCCCAATGAGTAATTAATAATCAAAAATACTGATTTTTAGATAATGAGGCTGGAGGCGTCGTCTGTTTTGTTTGTTCGCCGTGAGAGTTAGGTTATCTCAAAGTGGTGCGCTTGCGGGTGGTGGGTGATGAGCGCGATGGTGGAGGTTTCTGGGTCTGCCATGAAGAGTTCGGTGACGGTTAGGTTTATGCGGCTGGTGTCGAGTAGCTCGCAACAGGTTTTGTTCATCGCAAGGTCGGGGCAGGCGGCGTAGCCAAAGCCGTAGCGGCTTTGGTCGAGCTTGTTTTTCCGAACCTCGGAAAGGGTTGGGGCGCTTTTGTTTGAGTCCCAAGTTTGTCGAATCTGGTTGTGCCCGTATTCTGTTAGCGCTTCGGCGGTCATTATGGCGAGTCCGTGGAGGAGGAGGTAGTCTTGGTAGCGGTCGGTTTCGCGGAGTTCTTTTTCTTTTTCAGCGATTTTGGAGCCGAGTGTGACGGCGAGGAGCGCGGCGATGTCGCCGTCGGGGCGGAAGAAGTCGGCGAGGCAGCGGTGGGGCGTGTTTTTTTGGCGCGGGAAGGGTAGGGGGGTTTCTTCGTGGGTTGTTGGGTTGGTTAGGTGGAGTGTGTCGCCGTCGGAGCGGCAGTTGAAGAAGCCGTGGATGGTTTTTGGCTCAAAGATGTTTTCTGCCATTTTTTTGATTCTTCCAAGGTTTGGAAGAATTTCTTCGTCGAGCAGAGTTTGGTATTCTGTGTCGGTGAGTGTTCCTTTTTTGTAGCCCCATGCGGCTTTGATGAGTCCGGTTTCGTCGAGGTAGGGGTATATTTTGGATAGGGGTATGTTTTCGGTTATCCAGGTTTTGGTTTCTACGGTGGGGATGGGTGTGTTTTTGGAGATCGGTTCGGCGGGTGTGGTTCGGGTTGGTTCGGGGGATGGGGTGAGTTTTTTTGAGGGGGTGGGGTGGGGTGGGGCGTCTGGTGTTTGGAGGTTTTGTAGTGCTGCGAGTCCGGCGAAGGCGTCTTTGCAGTAGATGATTTTGCCGGAGTAGTGTGGGCGGCAGGCTTGGTCGACGAAGTCTTCGGAGAGTGCGGCTCCGCCGAGGAGGACGGGGGTGGTGAGGTTGGTTTGTTGGAGGGCTTTTATGTTTTCTGCCATGATGGCTGTGGATTTTACGAGGAGTCCGCTCATGCCGATGGCGGTGGCGTTGTGTTTTTTGATGGCTTCGATCATCTGTTCGATGGGGACTTTGATGCCGATGTCTATGATGTCGAATCCGTTGTTGGAGAGGATGATGCCGACGAGGTTTTTGCCGATGTCGTGGACGTCGCCCGCGACGGTTGCGAGTATGACGATGGGGGTGGTTTGGCCGGCCCCGCCTTTTTTCATGTGGGGTTTGATCTGGTCGACCGCTCGTTTCATGACTTCGGCGGATTTTAGGACGAATGGGAGCTGGAGGGTTCCTTCGTTGAAGAGGCGTCCGACTTCTTTCATGGCGGGGAGCATGATGTTGTTTAGGATGTGTTCGGCGCTGTGTTTTTGGAGGAGTGTGGGGATGGCTGGGTTGAGCCAGGGGGTTTTTCCTCGGATGATGGCGTCGGTTAGTGCTTCGTTCGCGGGGCGTTCTTCTACGGGGGTTTCTGCGGTTTCGACGATGTTTTCGAAGAGGTTGATGTAGTTTTCGAGTGGGTCGCCGTGGGTTGGGTCGTTGGCGAGGAGGGCTTCGGCTCCTTTGCGTAGGTTGTCTGGGATTTCGGTGATGGGTATGATGGCTGCGACGTTGATGATGCAGGCGTCCATCCCGGCTTGTATGGCTTGGTGGAGGAATACGGCGTTGATGATTTTTCGGAGGGAGGGTTTGAGCCCAAAGGAGATGTTGGAGAGTCCGAGGAGAGTGCGGACGCCGGGGAGTTCGGCTTTGATGCGGCGGATGGCTTCCAGGGTTTGGAGGGCGGCGTCGCGTAGGGTTTTGTCGCCACTGCAGATGGTGAAGGTGAGTGGGTCGATGAGTAGGTCTTCGGGACGAAGTCCGCGCTTGATGCAGAGGTCGACGAGGCGTTTTGCGACGCAGAATTTTTCGTCGGAGGTCATGGCCATGCCTTTTTCGTCGATGGTGAGCGCGACTAGACCGGCTCCAAAGCGTTTCGAGAGGGGGATGATTTTTTCGGCGCGTTCGCCGCCGTCTTCTAGGTTGATGGAGTTGATGAGTGCGCGTCCGCCGTAGCATTTGAGCGCGTCTTCGATGACGTCGGCGGAGGTGGAGTCGATCATCATGGGTGCGGTGCATTCGCGAGCGATTCGTGGGACGAGTATTGCGATGTCTTTGCGTTCGTCGCGTCCGGCGTATCCGCAACTTAGGTCGAGGATGTGTGCGCCGATGTCTTCTTGTTCGGTGAGTATGTGAAAGGCGTTTTCGTGGTCGTTTGCGATTAGGGTGTCGCGGAATTTTCGCGATCCTGTGGCGTTGGCGCGTTCCCCGATGTATAGCGGCGCGGGCTCTTGCGTGAGGTCGACGGCTGAAAAAAGGCTGGAGGCTTGGGAGGGAGCGTTGATGATTGCCGGTTGATGATTGCCGATTTTTTTAGGTAGGATTTTTCTGAGTTCGCGGATGTGATTCGGCGTTGTTCCACAGCAACCGCCGACGATGGAGAGTCCGTGGGTTTGGGCGAGTTTGGATACTTTTTCGGCGAAGGGTTTGGCTTGTAGAGGGTAGAGAACGGTTCCGTCGGCTCGTGCTTCTGGCATTCCTGCGTTGGGCATGCAGGCGAGTCCGGCGTTCCAGGTTTCGTTGAGTGTGCTGAGGTGGTGGACCATCGCGTCTGGGCCGGTTGCGCAGTTGAGGCCGAGTATGTCGATCGGGTAGGGGGCGAGTATCGCGGCTGCGGCGGAGACGCTGGTTCCGACGAGGAGTGTGCCGGTCGATTCGACGGTGACGGAGACGTAGCGGATGATGTTGCTGTTGGGTTCGAGGAGGTCGTCGGCGGCGGCGAGTGCGGCTTTGATTTGTAGTGGGTCTTGACAGGTTTCGATGAGGAGCCCGTCGACGCCGCCATCGAGAAGACCTTGCATCTGGATTTTGTAGCCTTCGTGGAGTTCGTCGAAGGTGATCTGTTCGAGGGATGGGAGTTTTGTGCCGGGGCCGATGGAGCCAAAGACGTAGCGTGGTTGTTCGGGGGTGGAATATTCGTCGGCGCATTCGCGGGCAATTTTTGCGGCGGCTTTGCTGATTTCGTAGGCGCGTTGTGCTAGGTTGTATTCGCCGAGTGTGGCGGGCGCGGAACCAAAGCTGTTGGTTTCTACGATGTCTGAGCCCGCTTCGAGGTAGGCGCGGTGCAGTCCGCGAATGATGTCGGGTGCAGATAGGTTTAGCCATTCGTTGCAGCCTTCAACGGCGCCCCATTGTTCTGGAGTGATTTCGCATCCTTGAAGGTAGGTGCCGGCGGCTCCGTCAAGAAGTAGTGTGCTCGTTTTCAGTTTTTCTTTTAAATTCATCCGGAAAAGCTAGCAGAGATTCTGATGTGAGGCAACATGTATCTCTAAATCCGGATAAGCGGATGTTTTGTTCGAGATTAAAACAAGAAGTTGGTTTGGGTTGGTTTTTCTGGGCTGGGTGTGCGATTTTTTGGAGGGGTTTGAATGGTGTTGAGTATGGTTTTTGCTTCGATTAGTTCTGTGCGGAGCTTGTGGATTTCGCGATCCAGTTTGTGTGTGTGCGCTTTTGATGAGCTTTTTTTCTTTCGGTCGGACCAGGAGTGGAACCCCCATTCGTACTGGGTTTTTAGATGTCGTAGTCGTTTCCGGATTTGTGTGTTTGCTTTTTTGTAGAATGTGAGTCCGGCGTGAAGTGATGAAATGGACGCGCTTTTTAGATGGGTTTTGTTGAGTAGGTCGCAGTTAGATTCGATGTGTTGTAGGGTTTCGAGGTCGTCTGTTTCGTAGGCGTGTTTTGCGGCGTGCCACAGTTCTTGTTGTTCGGGGGTTGAGCTGCCGGCTCGGTCTGGGTGTAGTTTCCGAATGATGGTTCGGTAGGTTTTTTTGATCTCTTTTTCTCGGGTTTTTAGCTCTCGGTTCGATGGAGGGGGGTAAAATTTGTCCATCAGGGCTTTATAAAAATCTTGATTGGCGTTGGAGTCTTCCGAGATATCTACGCTTACCCCCAACATCAAACCACGACCCAGCGAATTTAAGGTGGAATTC
>JAOZMR010000174.1 GCA_029934215.1 Pontiellaceae bacterium
TACAGTATTGCCATTCAGACAATCTGTTGCATTAGCTGCATCAGTGATAGCCCCACACAAAGTGTCAGTTGTCACAAGTACTGGATTGGTATTGGAATATACACATGTAGATACCGAAGTATTAGGTAGTTACACATTTACAATCTTAAACAATAACACATTAAAACTATTAGACCCTGAGGTGTATTTAACAAACGCAACAGGTAATCTAACATTAACCATATCTGAAACGGTATAACAGGAGACTATTATGGCTACAACAGAAGAGAAGTTAACTGAGTTTCAAAGAATTTCAGCAAAGGAATTCTTAGCAAGACAATTGTATTTAACAGGAACTGTTGCACCTGATGCAACAGTGATCGCACCATTGGGCGCATTTTATAAAGACACAGTAACTAAGATTCGTTATGAGAATAACGGCACAGTTGCTGCGCCAGTATGGGAAGAGTTGATCGGTGGTGGGAACGGTGGGGGTGGATCTGTATTCATATTAGACATCACACCACAAAGTTCCGGTAATTGTACAGACAAAACATTGGCTGACGGAGCGGTATTAACTAATGTTACATCTAACACGAACCTAGTAACAGTACACTTCTTAGCACATAGAGCTGCTTCGTCGTATATCCCACGTATCACAGTTAACGGCAATATCGTTGACCACATGACATTGACATTCAATAGTGATGGGTTATACGAAGGGGCATTTGATATTGATATGACTGGTGACACAACAGGTGAAATAGTTGCAAGTAATGCTGGTGGTGCAATATCTACATGTGTATGGAACTTCGCTGCTGCCCCAGTTGTGACATCTGCAACCTTCACAGGGTCAATGCCAGGAGCACAGACTGAGCTGAAAGAGGATGATACTATTGATGTAACAATTGTAGCTGACCAAGATGTTGATAGAGTAGAGATCGTTGCTAATGGTGATGTTAAAGGTTCAGTACACGATGTTACTGCTGGTGATACTCATGTTATTACTGTAACTATTGATGATGTTGGTGCTGGTGCAGTAGCTGGCGATTTCGATGTCAAAGTTAGAACAGCTTCTGGTAGTTGGTCAGATGAAGTAACTTCATCTAACACAGTTCAGATGAACAACACATACCCAGTAATTAATATGGGTGTATTAAATTACCCTGCATCTCAAACTGCATTGAAAGATGCTGAAGAAGTGACAGTTAATCACACTATAGATGATTATGACACTGTTACATACAGTTCGCAAAATGGGGATCTTGGAGTTGTCGGTGACGCAAACACATTCGCTGCTGATAAGAAATATGCACGTGTCTCTGGTAACTACAGTGTATCTACACAGAACGTTAGAATCGTCGCAGTTAGGGCAGCTAATGATGCATCCACTACAGCTAATAAAGTTGTTAAGATTGCTCATGTTGCAGCAGTACTTGATATCGTAACTGCTTCAAGATTACGTAGTCCTGATGATCATGATGTTACATTGAACTTCAACCAACAAATGACTAGCACAGACGCATTGTCTGCTGATTTAGGTTCATTGAATGGGGCGTTTGATACATTAACTATCACAGATGCAACAGCGAAAGGTACTGGTACATTCAGTGCAGTTTCAGCATTCAATTTAGCTAACATTGAAACCACGACTATTGGTAGTGGTGCAAGTTATACAGTAGGTGGATTCCTTAATAGGAACATTGCTGTACCTGCATTCCAACAAACAGTTGCTATTGGAACTGATGTTGTGGATACTGCTAAATTAGTAGCATCTACTGGTGCTGGTGTACCATTAGTATACACTTCTAATGGAACTGCAGCTAATGGTAGTAAAGAATACACAATCGTCAATGATAGTGATTTCAAAATATTAGATGAAGAAATATACAACGGTAATGCAACAGGTGAATTGACCATCAATGTTGAAGAAACTATATAATTAATCGGAGGGGGAAATGGCTACAACAGAAGAGAAGTTAACTGAATTCCAACGAGTTTCAGCAAAGGAATTCTTGGCAAGACAGATTACGATCAAAGGTACCACCCCTCCAGATTCCGGGGTAGTGGCACCTAAAGCCACACAATACTTCAATACTGCAACTAACTTACGATATGAAAATGTCGGTGATGTTAGTAATAGTGTGTGGGAGTTGGTGGGTGGAAGTAGTACCGGTCAATCAGATATCATATTTGATGGCACAAGTAGTGTGGGTGTTACTAAGATTGGACAAGTAGTTTATAAAGACGGGACAACTTGGAAATTAGCTCAGGCTAATGCAAGTGAGACATCTAATTCGTTAGGTATCGTGAGTTCGTTCACTACTAGTTCAGACTTTCAAGTGATGCACTTAGGTAAGCTTTTGTTGCCTGATGGTATTGTTGATTTCACATCAACAATTAGTGATATTGAGATTAATGATACAACCGTTCAATTGTCTGATGTTCGTGATTTAGTTGGTGGTAGCACAATTCAAATAGGTGGTAACAATTACGTAATAGCTTCTTCGGGGGTTAATTACACAACTGGAATCATCACACTGACTACACCAATGACGACAGAACACACAATGGGTACTTCAGTTAATTTGATGTTATCATCGAATGGGATATGGTACATCAGTGAACACAATGCTGGCATGATGACTGAGCAAGTAGCAAGTGTATCAAATTGGTCAAAGGCTGTACTCATCTCTGATACAATAACTTCTGGGTATGTGGTTGATAGGTCGGCTATTGAACAAGTTAATAATGACGAGCAACTAGAAGAAGCTCGATGTTTGTTTGATTCTAATTGTGCGTTATCTGGACTACTAAGCAGTGATGGAATAACAACAGCGGTAGGTGATAGAGTATTAGTTATGGGTCAAACAGATCCTATTGAGAATGGTGTATGGGTAGTAGCAACTGGTAGTTGGAATAGAGCTGATGATTGTTCTAATGGTACACATATTGGTATGAAAATACTATTTGTAACGGAAGGTGACCTGGGTGGTGGTAGTGGGTGGTTCTGTAATGCGGTTGCACCTGCAGATGTTGTGGGTACACACAGTCTTTACTTTACCCAATTCTCTGTTGGTGATAGTGGTGTTGCAATGGAGAGCTCAGACACCACAGTGTTAGATATAGAAGCGTTATTCAATACAGCTAAAACTACATGTTATGCAGTCCCAACTAGAGCAACCAATGGTAGGCTTACTGGTTGGGGTGTCTGGGACACCCCTGCGAAACTGGTACCATTGTTTACACAAACTAGAACATTTGGGACTAGTGGTATAGAGTTGGATCGAATGGTAACCAAAGTTACAACTGACCTGACTCGGAGTAAAAAGCTCACTGAAACACGAACATATGTTGAACACAATACCGGCACCGAGATCTTGATCTTATTAGGTACCAAAACAAAAACATTGGAGGATAGTTAAAAATGCCATACATTGCAGATTACAAAACACAACTCACATTGAGTGCAGACAACTTAGGGTTTGTTATAGAAGAGCCCCCATTATCAAAAGTTAAAGCAGGGGACCTGCTTATTATGGTGTGGGGTTCTAACACAGATGCCGAAGTTGAATTACTTGATGGGTTTAACTTAGCATCACACATCACAGCTAATGAAGCTATTGACTCTACAAGTTTCCAAGTCGGGGCTTCCAACATATTCTTTCAAGATGGTGATGTATTGCAGATAGGGGATGAGAAATTACTTATCACCGGTGGGGCTGGTGATAACACATTCAATGTCCAACGAGCTTATGACGGGACAACTGCAGTTGCTCATTTAGATAATGAAGATATATGGAAAATCGATGACGCTGGAGGTTTAGGTGGTGCAGATTGGAAACCTGTCCCGCATGGGTGCTCAACAATGGACAATTGTGAAGCTAAGTTTTATTACAAATACGCTACAGCTGATGGTGAGCAAGTAAGTAAATGGACATGCCCGGCAGTAGGGTCCAATGTGTGTATGTTTACTGCAGTAATCAAAGGTGTCCCTCCGACCGATCCTTTTATCGACGCGAGCGGGACTTATTACACTGCAAATAACAACACTCTAATTTCTTACCCTGATTTAGTTGCAACAGCAAAAGACCAATTGGCGTTGTACGTGGGCACCTCCGATGCTGATAATATAACGCAAGGTTCTCACGGGACGTCTGTTTTATATGCAGAAAGTGACACCATTGTGTATCAAAAAATCTCAACGGGGGCAGGTGCTATGGGTGGGTTTACCGACACCGTGGATTCTGACCAGACTACTGCTATTGGTGTTCTCTTCCGAGATGATCCTGCTAACACAATCATACCGTTACAGGTAACACCGTCCACTTCGTTGATAAAAATTGATGCAGATAATACCAATGATAGTGCATGGATGGAAGCAATATACGCAAGTGGTCTTGATCCTAAGACTGGCTTAGCAAGAGTCACGCAACATCCTAGTTTAGAACTGTTTGCCACCACCACTCAATGGGTATTTAGAATTGATAACGGCGGGACAGACTGGAGCAATAATGGGGTACTAGGTGAAACTGTTACATTCGGTGGAGCAAATACAGGAAAACTAGGTTGGGTCCGAGTGTATCTAAACACAAGTGGCGGTAGAGCTTACATGATGGTCTATGACTATAATGGTTCAGGTGAAGCCGACAATGCAACAGTGGTAGGGTCAACAAGTGGGGCGAGTGCTTTGATATATGGGGCGGGCAGCCAAAGCGAGGTGACCAATTATGTTAAGTCCGACATTAAATTAAACAATTATGAATCTCATAAAATAAGTGGATGTGCGGGTATAGGGATTAGTGACGGGGTATACTTTGTTAAAGCTCATGATGTAATGGACTCTGAAACTGAAGGGTATTGGTATCAATTTATTTCACACGATGAAGTAATAAACGATGGTGTTACGCAAACATTTACAGCAGGAACTGCAAACCCCACACTAGCACCGTATCACATGCAAAATAGAAGTTACACATATGTGGAAGGTGGGACAAACTTAATACCTAGGAGTGCCGCGGGTACTAAATCTGGGTGGAAAACCAATTACATTGGTGCGTTTAAATCATTTAGTACTCCGGTAGATTATTCAACTGTGGGATTAGCAATATGGAGTAGACCGTGTGGTTCTAATACACAAAAGACGTTCTTTGTTGTCATAGACAATTCTAACAACTGGAAATTATGGACATTGAGTAACAAAGTTGCTAATGGTTACCAGTATGCAACTCCAGAGTATCGTGAATTTGATTTAAATTCTATAAATACTCCGGCATTTCAAACAGCTAGTTTTTCCAGTACTACTATTAAGTTTATAGGGTTTCTAGCCCAAGCAACTAGTGATGCCGGTAGAGACGCCTTATATATGTATGACCAATACACATTGAGATTACAAACGATTAGAGGTGGTGGTGTTGATTTCGGTGTACCATTGTCTGATATTGAAAAGTTTTTAGCAACAGAGAAAACCTTAAATGGGCAGAGTTTTGTTGAAGGACTAAAAGCATATACCCCATCAATGCTTGTGGCAGCTAAGACAATTAGGTATTCTTGTTATTTAGAATCCACCAACCAAGCTATAGGGTTCCCACCTCAAGCAGATGGTATTAGTAATTTTATGTATAATGCCGATGGTGATTCAACTATATTTGGATTAGATTTAACCGATGCAAAAGGTAGTATTGCAAGTTTAATAACAAGTAATAAAGGTAACTTTTTAACCACTGGGGGAACAACGACTGTTAAGTTAGAAGGTTCAACAATCGCCAATTACAACCCAACGTTCCAAAGTGGGGAAGTTTACGATAGTGTGCGATTTACCGGTTGTGGACAAGTGAGTGGTGGTGCTACTTTTAATAATTGCATCTTCGCGGGTCACACTGGCACGGGTGCTATCTCATTTGATGGCACTATCAATGGCGGGAGTTTTACCAATAATACATTAGCAGTATCATTCCCTTCAGCTGGTGACTACACACTAAATGACGGGACGTTCACTAACAATGATGCGGATTTCGGAGCAGCAGCTACAGTTACTACTGGGGTAATTAATCTTACAACAAACACTGCGGGTGTGACGATAGCCTCGGATTTCAA
>JAOZMR010000175.1 GCA_029934215.1 Pontiellaceae bacterium
ACTCAAATAGGGGAGCGAAAAGCCTCTAAAAAACGCACATTCGTGAAGAGCCGTTCATCTGCGGATATAAAGCCGTTGCAGAGGAACACGGAGGCTTTTACTTTTCAACTCTGGGTCCATCCGTGTCCTCTAGCGAAGCGAGTGGTAAAAGTGGCTTCATTCACCGTGCGCGAAGAGGGCCAGCGGCAGAGATGCCGCTTCTACAGATCTAATAGAATATCAAACCGTGGTTTTTTGGATCGCCAAACCCATAGCCCGTGCTCGGCATCCAGAACCCGTACGACCAAACTCCAGCGGAGGGCTCGGTATAAACGGTACTGCTCCCTATGACAAAGGCATAAAACTCTTCAGTCCCGATCTCGCTGGGACGGTAATAACGAATCTCAAAATGAAGGTGCGATCCTCCCATGGTTTCAGAATATAAATTCCTTGAAACCAGCTCGCCGGTTTGAACGGTCTGACCGTTCAAAGACAACCCGCCCGCTTCATCCAGAGCGAGGTCGATATGTGCATACAACGTCACCATCAAACCCAAGACCTCTCCGAATGCGTTGGTGACGGGTTTCGTGATGGAGAGATAATTCCGGTATTTAGGCGCATCGTAGAATGTCGCAACGATGCCCTCGTGCGCGGCGAACAACTCGACGGAGGTCTCCGCACTCCCTACGTGGAGATCCACCGCGGCGTGATGCTGCGCTGTTCCATTAGGCGGGGGCTTGGGCGCACCAAAAACCCCGATCTGCGAAACAGAGAAATCTGGAATCGCGTTGGTTCCGTCCTGCAGGGGATGATGAAAGGAGGGTTTCTGAGCGAAATAAACAAATTCATCGAGCGCTTCACGGATAGGCGCACCGTTCGTTGCGTTGTAATAGCTCGGCGAGAGCATGTCCGCCACCTCGCCCTCTTCATCATGTGGATAGCGCGGCTGAAGCCGGAAAAATCCGCGGGTTCCCGCCGGAGAACCCGTCACATTCGTGACCGCCTCTTGAATGCGCTCGCCTGTTCCACGACGCATTACAGCGCTCCGGACCCACCCCGTCAGATTCGACGAATGATCCAGCTCATACATCAGCCCCGTATCGCTATTCCACGATAACCGAAGCTCTTCAGTCGATGACTCCATCGACAAAGATGCCGCTTGCGACACGGCGGCGAAACAAACCGAGAACAACATAAATTTCACAAAATCCATAACTTTCTCATCCCAAAAGACTCCCCTTTTCCAATCCTTGGAAAATAAAAAAAGGATGCCCGAGGACATCCTTTTTTCTTCCAACACGAAGAGATGCGCTAGCTCACAAGGTGACGGCGAATCAGGAATCCAAGACCGGCGACCAATGCCATTAGAGAGGCGGTTGCTGGCTCGGGAACCATGCCCAAATCATCGATCGCGAAATCGTTTCCGTTCGCCGCAGTCTGCGTGTCATGTAGCGTCAAGGAGACCGTTTCGGTCGTTGCCGCCGTCCACGTAAAACTAAACTGCTCCCAAACAGGTGGGTTCGAGTTAGCACCCACACTGAACGAGCCTTTGTTAATATTATCTACGTTTAACTGGATGACCGGATTGGGAGCTAACGTCAAATTCGCCGCCCAGCCTGAAAAGGTGTACTCCTCACCTGCGACCACATCCACATTCTGACTCCAAAAATAGTTTGCCGCCACGGCCGATCCATTGACAACCATGTACTGACCCCCACCGGAGGTGTGATCTGTAAGGCTTCCATAAGAGCCACTCCATGGGCTCTCCGTTCGAAAGTCGTAGCGATCCCCGCCCACAGAGGTGTTAGCATAGGTATATCCGCTTACGGTGAATCCCGTATTCCCTGACTCGAAATCTCCATTCGTCAAGGCTTGTGCAGACATTGCGCAAAGTAACGATAGCAAGATAAGTATACGTTTCATAATTTATCTCTTTCTTTTTCAATAAAGGGAGCAACTAGCTCACGAAATGGCGGCGAATCAGGAATCCAAGACCGCCGACCAATGCCATTAAGGATGCCGTTGCTGGCTCGGGCACTTGGTTGAGCGTTACGTTCGCATCCACGAATAAGCCGTCTGCGTTACGAGCGGAAGTGGAGCTGTATTCATCCCAATCGGCGGGAATTCCAATCTCCCCTCCCAATGTCCCATTAGATCCCCACAGCCCGACATCTCCGGTATAGTTAAGCCCACCCGCAGCATCGGCTATAACGGTGGCCGTATACTGCAGTGAAAACGTATTGTTTCCCGAATAGCCGGAGAGGGTTTGGGAATCTGTCCGGTCTAAATTTGAACTGCCAGCTGTGGTTCTGCTTCCGCCTGACATGTCCAGACTATCCCCTACCGTACTCCCATTCACACGCAACACCGCAGTGAAGGTTGAAAAAGTGATCCCATCGCCAGACGCATCTGCTCCGTTGTCTTCAACATCAAGATACGCGTGAAATTCTGGAGTGAAGTAAATGCTGTACTCCTCCCAAGATTCCGCCGTAACTGTCCACGTGACGGTTGCGTTGATGGTCTGCGTTATATATTGACCCACTTTTGCCTCGGCTTGCCCGTAAAACCTCGCCCCTGTGTTGCCAGAGGACCCGCCAACGGTTGTCACCTCTGTGGCAGTCCCCGTGTGAGACCGGCCGTGACTTGCGTCTTCATCGGCATGTCCGTCATTGTTCGAAATGCTATCTGCAGAGGTTCTTGCCACGATCAGCGCGGAGCCGGTCATCGGAAGTACCGCAAGCGCGGTGCTCAGTAGTAGGATGTAGTTTTTGTTCATCTGTTTTTTCCTTTGGTTAATGATGAATGTGAAATTTAACAAAGGCGTATTAAACCAAAAGTCATCGAGAGTGTAAATGTGATGACTGTATTATTAGTATAACATTTGTCTTTTTATCATGAATTATGCATAGTGGGGTTTATGAACAACCCATCCACCCCAGTCGACCTTGCAGAAGCTCCTGAAATCTGTACCCGAACCCTGCGCTTTCCGCCGCCCGAGCACGATCTTTCTGTGATGAAACTCGGTCATCGAAAACGCATCACCCTTCGAAAATCCTTGTTCGATATTCGATATTCATCTCCTCTCCCTCGGCTGTTCCTCTGACTTCCTCTAGCGATAGCGGTTGTGAAAACCTGATCCAGCTTGTTTCCAATAGTTGGAATCCTTTTCTCCCAATCGGAAATCGAAAATCTTCAATCTGAAATGCCCTCTCTTCCTCCAAAGAACCCTTAATGGGTGGGAGGTTAAGGGGTTTTGCCACGAAAGAGCGCATAGAACACAAAAAAAGACGGGTTAAATGTTGGTGGAGAATTTCGACAGACCTGAGGTATTTCGAACGTGCTTTTTGTATTCCCAAAAAGAAGCGAAGCGGCAATCATGATCGACAGAATCATTTTCCAACAGCCCAATAAAAAAAGGATGCCCGAAGACATCCTTTTTATTCCATCACGAAGAGATGTGTCAGCTCATGAAATGGCGGCGAATCAGGAATCCAAGCCCGGCGACCAGTGCCATCAAGGACGCGGTTGCTGGTTCGGGAACGGTCGTCACATTCACATTATCAATCCAAAGGTTTTCGGTAGAACCACCCGTCCGTGCGGCGAAAGCGAACTGATCGCCCACAGAGGCGGTAAAGCCTGAAACATCAATATCATCAAAAATCAAACTCCCTGCATAACTAACCGCGAGGCGATCGTTTGCATAGGTGATCGTCACGTTCTCAAAGTTTCCAAGATCGTCATTACCGAAAATGGTTGGAGCTGTCCCACTATGAGCCACGCTCTGGCCATTCACAAAAATATCAATACCCGTGTCAGAATGCGTATCCCAGCCCACCGACAGCATCGGCCCTGCCCCGGAGTCATACATGCCGTCTTCTCCCCCACCGACCGCACTCGGAATGGCTCCAAAGTTAAAAGAATACCCGTCCGCAGGATTTGCAGATTTAATCATCATCTGATAGGTGGCCGTAAAGCCGACTATAGACCCGCCCGCATCAAGGTCTGGGAGAATATACTGTCCCGTTGTCTCTCCCGCATTTTCTTGTGTCATTAAAAGGGCTTTATCCCCATTATTGTCATAAACTCGGGTGACATCCGCGCCGCTGTGCCGAATCACGGAACCATCGTCCAGATCTCTGGCATCGTGCGCCGCCGTATTAAAATTCTGCGAATAGTTTCCGGCCTGAACTGAACCAGTCACCACGATCCCCATCAATAGTAGGGTTATGTATTTGTTCATCTGTTTTTTCCTTTGGTTAATGATGAATGTGAAATTTAACAAAGTCGTATTAAACCAAAAGTCATCGAAAGTGTAAATATGATGACCGTATTATTAGTATAACATTTGTCTTTTTATCATGAATTATGCATAGTGGGGTTTATGAACAACCCATCCACCCCAGTCGACCTTGCAGAAGCTCCTGAAATCTGTACCCGAACCCTGCGCTTTCCGCCGCCCGAGCACGATCTTTCTGTGATGGAGGTGGGGCGAGTGATGGCACCGGAAGGCGTTATTTATCCAGAAACCAGAACCACTTTTTGCACCGTGGTTTGGTGCGTTTGCGGCGAGCTGATTTTTGAACTGGGCGGCGAGTCGTTACGTGCAAAAAGCGGCGAATCGCTCGTGTTGGATCGCGACACCCAGGTCATCACACAAGCCGGCGCATCGGGTTGCGACGTCTATTACCTTCTGATGGACGGTCCTCAATCCAATCAGCTGCTTGAAACATCGGGTATCTGGACAGGGGTTTTTCCTTTCGCCAGCCTCCCCATCCAATGGCTAAACTGGACGGCAGCAAACATCAACCAGCCCCAGTTCTACGCCTCCGTTGCGTCATCGGGTCAATCGCTCTACACAGCGGTACAAGCCGAGGCCCGGGCAACCGTTCACGATCCGTTGGTATGGGATGCCATTTGCTACCTGCAACAACACTGGAACCACCCCGCCACCAATGGGGAGCGCGTTCTTCGCCACCTGAACGTCAGCCGCTCCAAACTCTCACCGCGCTTCAAAGCCGAAACCGGCGTCACCCTCAAAGACTATCTCTACGCCATTCGCTACCGCCACGCCATACAGATGCTCGAACAAGCCCCCATTTCCATCGCCGACATCGCCAAACAGTGCGGCATTCCAGACCCAGCGCATTTTACATACTGGTTCCGGAAGCAAAGCGGAAAAAGCCCATCAGCATTCAAACGCAAAGCAACCGCTCGATGAACGCATTGGAAATCATTTCGACCGTTCTCGGGGTCTGGTCCTATATAGAAATCATTCGGCGCAAAGCGCGCGGACTGGTCGTTGGATTCGTCGCAGTCCTTCTGCTCGCCTGCCTATTCTATCAGCACCGGCTCTACTCCGACATGGCTCTCATGCTCTACTACGCCTCCGCCAGCCTCACCGCGCTCTTTTTCTGGCGACATACTTTTCGGAAGAACCACACCCTTCAAATCACTCGGCTCAACCGCCGCACACGCCGAATGTTGTTCGTTGGAATCCCGCTCACCATCGGTCTACTGGCAGGCATCACCAGCCACCTGCACCTCTGGCTCCCCGCCATCTTTCCCGTCGCCGCTCGCATTCCGCTCGGCGACGCAACCACAACCGTCCTCGGTATCACCGCCTCGATTTTGATCATCCGACGAAAAGTCGAAGCCATGGTCTTCTGGTTGGCTGGCGATACACTCTCGACCCTCATCTATACTTGGAGCGGTCTCTACTTCCTCGCATCCGTCTACATCGCCTACATCATCATCGATGCTTTTGGGCTTTTCGCATGGACGCGCCGCCTGCGCAACTCGTGAGCCTTTCAATGTTTCAGCCATCATACAAAACGCCCAGTTCAGAGATTTGCCTCGCAAGTGTCAGCCTTTTGTACGAGGCTGAAAAATAAAAGTGGCGGGAGCTTCCAGCTCCCTAAAACCCTTCTCTCTAAAATCTCTCTCGGCTGTTCCTATGACTTCCAGCCCTCATACAAAACGCCAATTTCAACGATTTGCCTCGCAAGTTGAATGA
>JAOZMR010000176.1 GCA_029934215.1 Pontiellaceae bacterium
CTTCATTCAACTTGCGAGGCAAAATACGAAAACGAGCGTTTTGTGTGAGGGCTGACCTTCACCATCGGCGGAATCAGGAAGCGACTATTGTTCACCACCTGATTACTGTTTTCCTTTCGCGCAGCCTCCGTCCAGCCGATCCATTCGTCGCGAGGCTTCACGCGCAACGAACACTCGCTAAAACTCAAAGCGCTCACCCAACCCGCCGTTTCGCTATAAACCAGATAACGGATTTGCGAACCGCAAAGCGGACCGCTTTTGAGGTGGTGATATGTATCGAGCATGCCACGCCAAACCGGAGAAAGCTTTCCTTGCACCACCTGCACAAGCATCAATTCACCCAATTCTGCGAGATCACCCTCGATCGGAGTGATCGGCGGAGGTGCGATGTTTTGCTGGGTGTAAACTGTGTGCTTTCGTTTCATCTCAGGTAGAACAATCAGTTCAGAATGGTGAAGTTGAATGAGAGCATTTCGGCAACTCGCCTCCTTCGGTTTTCCGGATTCGTTATTTCAGTCAAGCATTTCGCAGACTCGCAGAGAGAGCTGACGACGCGAAATGTTCGGATCGTTGAGAATAAGTTGCTGGATTTGCTTGATAGTGGTTTCTGTAAATGTTTTGCCGTTGATTATTTTTATGCACGGAAGGTACAGTTAAAGATATTCTTTGTCACGCATAAATCGATTGAAATATCAGCCGTGTAATTGGGTGATGTTAACCGTTATTTCCCTTGTTTGCAGGGTTGAAACGGATTTTCGTGCGGGTCAGGTTGTCTGAGATTCAGAGTTTTGTCGCCTAATTGCCGAGGAGTGGCTACTATTTGTTTATGTTAATCGTTCGAACCAAAAATACTGATGTTTATCGCAACTTAGCTACAGAAGAGTGGCTACTTGAAAATGCGCCAGCTCTTCCTGTGCTCTTCCTTTATGTAAACGATCCGTGTGTTGTGATCGGTAAAAACCAAAATCCATGGCGCGAATGCCGCCTGTCTTTGATGAATAAGGAGGGTGTTGCGCTCGCTCGGCGCGTTTCCGGCGGCGGCGCGGTGTATCACGATGCGGGCAACCTCAACGTGAGCGTCATTGTTTCAAGAACAGAATACCGTGAAGAAAAACAGTACGAACTGATTCTCCAAACCTTGGAAGATTTGGGCATTCAAGGTTCCAATATTCGGAAAAACTCATTGGTTATAAACGGGAAAAAGTTTTCAGGGAATGCGTTTTGTCACCGTCGAGCCCGAACTCTCCACCACTCCACGCAATTGGTTAACTGCGATCTTGCTCGGCTGGGTCGCTATCTAGGTCCAGAGCTTGAAGGCATCGAAACTAAAGCCATCGCATCCGTTCCGGCGGAAGTCGCAAACCTCCCAGAGCTCACCATCGAAAAATTCTCTACCGCGATCACCGATACATTCATAAAGATGTACGGGAATGGATTGGTGGATCATTGGAACGACGAAAACATCTCGGAAGAAGAGGTTCTTCCAATGGTTGGAAGAAACAGTTCCGATGGTTGGAAGTTTGAACACACGCCGCGCTTCTGCGTGACTATAAACGGCGAGAAAATCACCGTTAAAAATGGAGATTTCAATGATGCGCTCTGTGAGCAGAAGCTCTCAAAATGAAAAGCAAGGGGAGGGGCATTGCCGAATGAAGATTTCCGATTTCCGATTGGGAGAGAAGAGTTCCGAACCTTGGAAAACAGAAGAGTTTTCATAAAACGTAGACGAGCGCTTCCAGCCTCGTTCTTTGGGTGAATCGGGATTGGATGCGAATTCCACCTTAAATTCGCTTGGTCGTGGTTTGATGTTGGGGGTAAGCGTACCTCTCAACTTCGACGTTCCTTGTTCGGTATTCGAGGGAGCTGAAAGCTCCCTCCACGTTCGAGGGAGGAGCTGAGCTTTTGTCCTCAGAGGCCTGTTTTGAAAACACCAATAACAGGTCGGTGATCTGATGCCTCGGAGGTGAGCGGGTCGCGCACGACGCGGGTTCGGTTTTTTATGACCTCAGGGAGCATGCCTTCGCTTACGAATAGGTAGTCCAGTCGACTGTACTCATCTTTGGATGCCCTAAAATAGGTCCACGCATCTCCCACAGAATCGACGGGGCGAAGGTCGGTCAATTTTCCGCCACGCCGCCCAGCAATCTCGCGAAGCGGAGCAGATTTGTAATCGTCGTTCATGTCGCCGACGAGTAGTAGGTTTACCTGTGGTGTTTTTTTGAGAATCGCTCGTACGTTTTTATTGAGAAGACGTGCTTCGTTTCGTCGCATCTCTGTTTGACCTAGCTTGCTATAGACCTTGGATTTTAAATGCGCGCCAAGCAAACGAAATGAGTAGTTTTTGTTTACTTGAATGGTGACATCTAGGAACCCCCGGGCTACGGGCACTTTTGCCGATCCTATGCTGTAGAAGTCGTTGGTGTGGTGTTGTACGGTGCGAATCGGGAAGCGACTTAGGACTGCGAGGTTGATTTCCCACGTCCCTCTGCGAAGGAGTTCGGCGTATGGATAGTCCAGCCCAGCGGCGTATAGGGCTTTTTGGAATTCCTTAAATGCTGCGGCGCAACCCATCTCTTGCACGGCAAGCACGTCGGGCCGCTCTTTGGCAATTACGGCTATAATTGCTTTTCGCTCGTTCGCTGGTTTCGGATCGTTGCGTACTCCTCCGCCGTCGCGATCCAATAGCGCGTACCGCTGAAGATTATAGGTCATTACCGAGAAGAAGTCAGATTCTGCCCGTCCTATTCCGGCCAATAGTACGACAATCAAAATTAACTTTTTTGGCATCGTCTTCAACGCCTCTAGTTTTAATCCCATCAATTATACCATGCCGGAGAGCTTCAGTAGTACGGCTTTTTGAGCGTGGAGACGGTTTTCGGCTTCGTCGAATACAACCGATTGTTTTCCATCGATGACCTCGGCAGTTTGTTCGGCGCCGCGGCGCGCAGGAAGACAGTTCATGAAAATGGCTTCGCGATCAGCGTGCGCCATTCGTTCCGAGTTCACTTGGTAGGGTTTGAAAATCTCTACACGAGCTGCCTCTTCTTCTTTTGGAATGTGGTAACTCATCCAGGAGTCTGTATAAACCACATCTGCGCCGTGTACTGCCGCTGCGGCATCTTCTGTTATTAATAGAGTTGTACCGGATGTTTTTGCGAATTCGCGGCACTGTTCGGTGATTTCTACGGCTGGCATATGTCCTTTGGGTGAGCCGACGCGGATGTTCATGCCGATCTTGGAGCAACCGTACATCAGTGAGTGGGTGACGTTGTTGTGGCCGTCCCCTAAATACGCAAGTGTCAGCCCTTTGAGGGAGCCTTTTTTTTCTTGAATGGTCAGCAGGTCGGCGAGGATCTGGCAGGGGTGTGAGTTGTCGGTGAGTGCATTGATTACGGGAATCGTGGCAAATTGTGCCATTTCTAGAATGTCTTCGTGTTTAAATAGTCTCGCCATGACGATGTCGCACATACGGCTGACGACCTTGATGGAGTCTTTTATGGTTTCTTTTCCACCGCCCATAGGGGATGTGCTCATGTCGTAGTAGATGGCATGACCACCGAGCTGGGTCATTCCGGCCTCGAAGGAGATGCGCGTGCGCAGGCTCGGTTTCTCAAAGATCATGAGTAGCGTTTTTTGCTTCAGCACGTCGGCATATTGCGCGGGCGCGGCTTTCACTTTTACTGCGAGGTCGAGTACGTCGAAAATGGTCTCGGCAGACCAGTCTTTTAGGGATATTAGATGTTTCATTTATATATGCTCCTTGTAATAGTCGCGAACTTTTTGATCGCATCCAAAAATTCTGAGAATGAGTGCTGCGCGAATCCACATACCGTTTCGTACCTGTCTCCAGTAAACCGCACGCGGGTCTCGATCCACCGCCACATCAATTTCTTTGCGACGCGGCAATGGATGCATGATGACCGCTTTTTCTTTCAGTACATTCAGATGATCTTTTGTGAAATAGTATTTCGAGATGTCAAGCTGACTGCTTTCATTATCGCTATCCCACTCGTCCTGAAGACGCGTCATGTAAACGGCGTCGACCTCTGGGATCACCTGATCAAAATCACTCGTGAGTTCATACGGGATTTTTGCTGCATCAAGATATGCGATGATATCCTCACCGATTTGAAGCTCGGGTGGGGCGACAAAATAAATCTTCACACCATCGAATTTCGTCAAAAGCCAGGCCAGTGAGCGAACGGTGCGTCCGCGTTTGAGATCGCCGACGAAGGCTACTTTTTTACCGTCGATTCCGCCGTTATTTTCGAAGCTCCTCTCTAGCGTATATACATCGAGTAGAGCTTGCGTTGGATGCTGATCTTTCCCTGAGCCGGCGTTGATAACCGGCACAGGGCGAGAGGTGTTCGATAGCAGCCATGCAATCTCCTCGGCAAATCCGCAGGCCGGATGGCGCATGATGATGAGGTCTGTGTATGAGCTGAACGTTCGGATTGTATCTTCTGGCGACTCCCCTTTCATTTCGCTCGAAGTGGAGCTGTCTCGCACATTCACAACATCAAGCCCGACGGTCTGGCAGGCAGCATGGAATGAAAGAAACGTACGAGTGGAGGGCTGCGCGAAATAAAGCATCGCCCGTTTATCGAACAACCGACTCTGTAGAAAACTACTTCCGTCGCGAGTTTTTGCAAGGCGCCGAACGTCGTTCGCTAATGAACAGAGATCGTCAAGCATCGGGCGAGAAAACTGCTGGGCCACCAGCGCATGAAACGACCGACCCTGTTCAGTAAGGTACGGAGCCTTTTCCCCTGCGCTCAAGGTTTTAAATGTATCCAGTGAAATCTGATTTAAGGCGTGATCGCTCATTCATTCTCCATTTTTCCAAGGTTCGGAAACGAGTGTGCCATTTTTTTCACCCCTAGCAAAAATGTTTCGTCTAGATTTTTTACGGATAGCCTCAAATCCCCTAACTCTTTCTTCTCTTCGTCACAATTCTACGGAGGTTTTTACACTAAAGCCTCTGTTTTTATTTGCCTGTTTTGCGAAATAAATAAACAATAAAGGCAACATGAACTTGAGATTGACGAGTTATCGCTTGTTTTGCCATCATTTTTGCTGTCATTTTCTTCGTTATTTTTAACAAAAATCGGGGATGTCGTTTTCTGCCGATTATTTTTCGTCCGTTTACCGTTCGAGGGTTCGAGCGTTACCTGCAGTTAAATCATTTCCCCTATTCTTCTAGGCTGCAGCGGGTTCCTTTGATCCGTTCCAAATCGAGTCGATCTTGTATGAATGAAACGAGTTCCACATCAGATGGCGACCCTCCAATGAAGTTGGGTAATGTGTTGCGCAAGGCTATGGATGTTACGTTTTCGGACGGACATAAACCGAGCCGGACTGTTCGAATCCAAGAACCAAATGATGACCAAACCAAATCGGGAACGCTCATAGACAACAGGTGAAGAACGCCTTGAGAAATGATATCCGTACGTGCCGATGACGTGAACCGTCTGCTTGAAGGAGAGTTCAATCTTAAATCGAAGACCGTACAGTTTAAGAATTTGGAGGGCGGGAAGGGTTCGATCGGTGCTCATGAGTAAAATTCGTCCTCGGCTCGGATGGATCACAACCACAAAGCGAACCAGTATTCCTACGTTCTTCCAGAGCAAGTCATAACGAACAATGCCCGATTGTTTTTTCGCAATCTCCGTTTTTTCTTACGAGGTCACATTTGTGCGACGAGAAGAACCGCCTCTGCCTTTTCCTTCATACAACCAGTAGAACGGGAAACCATCTCTTCCAACGTTTTTTGATTTCCTTTTGATATGTTTTTCTGCAGTAGCACATTGAAAAGAAAATCCTGATCCATCTTCTCCTGCCGTTTAGCGTGAGGTAGATTTTTGCATTTCTTACAAATATGATCCCGATGCCCGCGCCCAGAGAAACTCTCATTCGACAGAATGGACTCACACATCCAGCAATAATGCCCCCGATATCTTTTCTTCTTACCCAT